>CAZWME010000168.1:0-8292 GCA_964634515.1 uncultured Pirellulales bacterium
AAAGTCAGCTAAAGTTAAATAATTGATGCTCATGATTGGTAATTCCCTCAGGATTTTCCGTTTCGCTCCAATATTGACTCCGCTAAAAGACGATGGATCTTCGAGATTCACGAATCTGGGTCTTCTGACCCTGTGGTCTTGGCCTTCTGGCTGGGGTGTTTGAGCAGTTTGTAAAAAAGTAAAAAAGAAAATGCCTATTTTTCGTCGTTTAATAGCGTTTAATGTTAGCTATAAGGCTAATATTAGTACATTATAACATAATATTAAACAAAAAGCAAAGGAAATAAATAAAAAACTCCATGACTTGACTCTTTATATTAGTTTTTATTGGGTTTGATGAGTGGTTGGGGATAGTCAGATGACTACGAGCTTATTCGGGTTCCAGTCTAAATAGGTAAACGTCCCCTATATTCCCTTATTTCCCGGCAAGCTCAGGACAGGTCTCGAAATCCTCCTCAGGACACCTTACGGTGGAAACAAATAATAATTACCAAAATTCATAAGGCCAAAAAAAACGTGGAATCCCGGATTTGTCGTGATTTTTTTCTTGCCTTAGGCAACAATACTGAGCATAATGGAATTAGCAGAGGCGGATATTTTTACTATTGATTTACAAACATAGCTGCATTGGAAATAGTTCGGTAGGTTTGAGTAACAAGAAGTCCGCCAAATGAGCGGCGGATAAATGTTGTATATTATTATGTTGGACAAATAAATGAAAACGAAAATCTCCACTCTCGTTCTTGCCGTATTATTCCTCAACGGTTGCCAAACATTACAAGATTTCGACAAGAGTCTTTATGAAGTCGCTGACAATGTCACTGAGAAAGATAGAATCACAGGGTTAAGAACGCTTAGCTTCCAGGATCGCCAAGCACAAATTGAGACAGGAAACGAGTATATGGCGGATATTCTCAATGAAATTAAGAAGAGCAATATAAAAACAAATGAGGATGTAGATCCTGCGATGTACGCTAGGCTACAAAATGTTTTTTCGAGAGTGCATTCAATCAGTCATTTTCGAGATGAAAAGTGGGAAGCGATCCTCGTTGATGACGATTCATTTAATGCATTTGTGACGGGCGGAACCTATATCATTGTCTTCAAAGGTCTAATGGAGGAGGTTTCTGATGCAGAGTTAGCTGCCATAATCGGTCATGAGATTGGCCATGTTGTTGCCAACCATGTCTTTGAACAGCGGACTCATAGGATGTTCTCCCTGATTGCCCAGTCAAACTCTGCCAAAAGAGACTCATACGTAGCTGCATTTACTCACGAAAACGAAAGAGAGGCGGATAGAATAGGTGTTCTTTATTCTGCGTTAGCAGGTTTCCATCCCTACGCAGCTCATAGGCTTTGGAAAAGAATGTTCGAGGAGTCCGGCGACTTGTGGGGTGGATTCACTCACGATCATCCAGTTTATTCTCAAAGATCAGCGGAGGCAGAAGCCGTTGCAGGTAAAGTCTTACAATACTACAGTGAAGGGTCAATAAATCCGAATTTTGAAGAGCTTCTTGTCAATAACTCGCTCTGGGGCGCCGATGGCATCGAAGTTGCAGCGGGTGAAGGATGTGGTATATTAGCGGTCTTGGAAGCAACTGCAGATGCGATGCTCAAGCACAAGAAAGCCAAGGTTGAAGAAAAAAGACAGAAAAATAAAAATGAATTTGTGAATGCCGTAAGACAACTTGTTACTTATAGCAATTTAGAGGTCATTTCAGAAGATGCATTTCGTATAACAATTCATTATCGAGGAAACAGATCGATAAACAATATCACCTTCCTTTGCGTAGTAGAAAATGAGTTGCAGATAAAGAGTGACTCTGGAGGCCCCTTACAACCAAACGGGAAATACTATATTACCTTTCAATCGCCAAAATTATTGAATTATGAAATCCTCCCTGATTCCATAAGGGTAGAAATTATTGATGCAAGATAAATTCGAACAAGTCGATGGAGCTGACCGCCAGCATGTCACCTGTCGGAAAATAGAAAAAACTATGGGCATCCACGATTTGGGTGAGTACACAGAAAACAGTGACTGTATTGAATAAAAAGTGGATATGCTGTTTACCTTAATACATATTTTTGGCTTCTATCTTATCTTCATTGGAACATGGCGGTTGGCAACTGCGACAACTAGTGCTCCTGTTGGGACCGAAGCATTCAATTTACGGGATGAAGAGCAAGTTTACAATCCTTTGACGGATCTTTTCTCACCTCTCAAGGTCTTAATTTGGATTTGTCAAACAGTAAAGTCATTTAGGAAACCTGGACACTATACTAATGGGGTCATATGCCATAAGAAATTCAATTGGGGTTTGCTATGGCTCTTGTTCGGGATCACTGTTCAGTTTGTTTGCTGCTTAATGAAATGAGTGGGTCTGCAACATGCTGTGAAAAAACAGTTCAGTGGTGCGAGATATAGCACCGTACATGGGCCGATGTCAAGCGCGAGTTTTCGGATTTGGGTGAATTTTCATTATTTTGCACCCCACGGCACAGGTCCGTGAGCTAAACAGAAAAAGAAAACCTTTCCTCGTTGGTAGATTTAGTTGTTGGGACATCCATTCTCCGTCGCAAAGCTACTTTGAAGGGGGCAGGCCCCCGCCTAAGAATTGCGGGGGCAAGACAATTGGTGGGGCAAGCCCCACCCTGATATGGAACGACCTATGTCAAATGTTATTTTATATTTTTGTTTCATTATTTTTTGACGCTTAATAGCGTGGGCTGAAGTCTATCCTACTAAGAATGACAGGATGGGCAAACGAGTTGCCCATCCTACCCGCTCTTTTAAATGAATATTGATGAGTGATTATTCGCATGGGCGGTTCGCGAAGAAACCCATAGAACAAAAAATACAAAGGGCGGTTTGCGGGCCGCCCCTACGAACGGCGTAACGGGACAATATCGTGACAGATTAGGGCAACCACACGGGGTTGCCCCTACGTGGGAATGACGATTCGTATTGCGTATGGCGTATAGGGGATTGCGTATAGAAAACAGCATGGGCTAAAGCCCATCCTACGAAAAATGACTGCGTGGGTTGAAATCCATCCTACGAAAAATAAAAGCTGTTGGCAATGCAAGTAATCTAAAAGAGCGGAATTTTAAGGAGTACGATAGATTTTTCGATGAGTTGTGTTTGGTAATTACAGGTTTTGATGGCCTATGGATGGGAAGGTTTCCTGCCGGTGCGGTTCGGGTCACGTGACAAAAGACAAGATGGGCATTTCGATTTATTATTTACGATTGATTATTGAGGATGAGATTCTTCACTGTGTTCAGAATGGCAATTATTTTAAATAGATCCTTCGGCTGCGCTCAGGATGACGTTTGTGTCAAGTCGTTAGCTTTGTCTGTATTGAGTATGATAAGGAGGCCCTTCGGGCGATTATTTGAACAGACCCTTCGACTGCGCTCAGGGTGACAGTTCGTATTGCGTATAGAGGTTTGGAGATGAGGAGAAGCGAAAATATATCAATTTTTTCTTCCTTTATAAACAAATCACAACAGCTAAAATGTTAATATGAAAACGTTTTATGTCTATATTATGGGCAGTAAATCCGGAACGCTATATGTGGGAATGACCAGTAACATTAAGAAAAGAGTTTACGAGCACAAAAACCATTTGATGCCCGGCTTTACGGATAATACAAATGCAAAAGATGTGGTTATAAGGTGTGGAAAAAATTATGCCGAACCATTTTCATAGAATCGTAAACGTTAAAGGGCAACCACACGGGGTTGCCCCTACGTTGGGGAAAAATCCTTTTAATTGATGATTGAGGGGGATTTCAGATTTCATATTCGTCAGCTTGTGTTTGTACACGTGAACGAATGTAATTTCGTATGCCAGATTTCTCCGCTCACTTCGTTCGGTCGAAATGACAGAGGGAATTTAGAATTGAGAATGTTGAATTTAGAATTGGAGTGTATAAAGAAAATGGAAAAGGCTTGAAATTTGTTTTAGTTGGGCTTATATGGGAGGATTATTGTTCGGAAATTTCGCAGGTTCTCGTGACAAAAGCGGTTTTGATAAGCTCGACATAAATTTGAAAGGACTGATTTATGAGCGGATTTGAGACATTGGACTGGATAGCGATTGCAGGTTATTTCGGCATTATGCTTCTAATAGTCTGGTGGGTGGTCCTGCAGAAGCAGCGGACATCGACGGATTACTTTTTAGCCGGGCGAAATATGCCGTGGTTTGTAGTCGGGGCTTCCATCTTTGCCTCAAATATCGGCTCCGAACATATCGTCGGATTGGCGGGGCAGGGTTCAACCAGCGGTATGGGTATGGCTCACTGGGAATTGCACGCATGGTGCGTTGTCATGCTGTCCTGGTTGTTTATACCATTTTATTACCGTTCGAAGGTCTTTACGATGCCGGAGTTTCTTGAGAGGCGGTTCAATCCGGCCTCTCGCTGGATATTGTCGATAGTGTCACTTATAGCATATGTGTTTACGAAGGTTTCGGTGACGGTGTATGCGGGCGGTGTAGTCTTTAATGTGCTTTTGCCTGAGATCAATATACCGATAACAGAAAATTTCGCTCTCGATGCGTTCTGGATCGGTGCGCTTTTGACAGTTACCCTTACCGGAGTCTATACGGTACTCGGCGGTTTGCGAGCTGTCGTTTATACCGATACCGTCCAGACGGTTATTCTGTTAATCGGCTCGGTCTTTATTACCTATCTCGGTCTGAGTAAACTCGGCGGCTGGGGCGAACTGCAGACAATATGCAGTGATAATATCGAAAAATTTGCACTGTGGCGGCCAAATAGTGATCCGGATTTCCCGTGGTTAGGCATATTAATCGCTTCACCTATTATCGGGATATGGTACTGGTGTACGGACCAGTATATCGTGCAGAGGGCGCTATCGGCTAAAGACCTTAAGAATGCCCGACGCGGCGCTCTTTGGGGCAGTTTTTTGAAAGTGTGGCCGGTTATGATTTTCATCGTGCCCGGTCTTATCGGCTATGCACTGCATCAAAAGGGACTGATTTCAATCCCAATGAAAATGGCTGAGGGCCAGGAAGTGCTTGATGGGGACAAAGTTTTTGCGGTTATGGTCAGCGAACTGCTGCCGGCCGGTCTGCGTGGTTTGGTGGTCGCGGGTTTATTGGCGGCTTTGATGAGCTCGCTGTCATCGCTTTTCAATTCGTGCGCTTCGCTTTTTACGGTTGATATTTATGAAAAGATAAAGCCGGGAGCCTCCGAGCGGCATCTGGTGACGGTTGGTAGAATCGCAACGCTGGGGGTAGTTGTAATGGGAATAATCTGGATTCCCGTTATGCAGCGGGTTTCGCAGGGGGGACTATACAAGTATCTCCAGGACACGCAAAGCTATCTTGCGCCGCCAATAACGGCGGTGTTTCTTCTTGGCCTTTTCTGTAAGCGGATTAACGGTAAGGGTGCGGTGGCCGGTCTGACGATTGGTTTTATCGCAGGTATGACCAAACTTATCCTGCAGGCTCTGACAGGGGGTGACGATCCCTATGTTACATCGCCAACCTGGCTGGTTGATGTCGGGCAATATAACTTCCTCTTTGCCTCGGGCTGGCTGCTGTTAATAAGCATTGTAGCTATTGTCGGGGTGTCATTAGTGACGGCCCCGCCGAATTACGAACAAATTGCTGAATTGACCTTTGCCACCGCCACTGCTGAACAGAAAAAGGAAATCCGCGAAAGCTGGGGGCTTACAGAAGTGCTGATGACGGTCGTGGTTTTAGGGCTTGTGCTTGGATTGTATTTATACTTTAGTTTCTGGTTGAACTAATTTCCAGTGGATAAGTATTATTGATAGAACTCTCTTAAGTAACGAGAAGATTAATATAAAAAGTACCGAGACGAGAAAGGATGTATAAATGGAACAGGAACAGTCAAAAATAACGACTGAGTACGGTATAGATTTTACCTTTGTTACTTTCGAAGATGAGCAAATCCTCGAAGAAAGTCAAATCAGGGAACTGCAGAAGTCTTTAGAATCCGTAATAGAGAAGAACAAAGACAACCAGTTGGTTCTGAATTTTGCCAATGTGAGATTCATGACATCCGCCATGCTGGGTCTGTTGGTACGAATCCACAAGAGGGTAGGCGAACGCGGCGGCGAGTTAGAATTACGTAATCTGGGCAAGAACCTCCACAAACTTTTCGAAATCACACAACTGACAAAGATCTTTAATATATCATAGGGCTGTATATGAGCAGCAGTGAAGGGAACAATTGCTGAGTTCCTTCCGTTGGGAAAGTTGTGCGGCCCGATATTTTGTCTTGAAGAAGAAATGGCCATACGCAATAAATTATTAATATTACTTCTGGGCTTATCTCTTGTTCCGCTGATAGCATATTTCACGCTCGATATTTCATTCTCACGTCATGTACGAAATCGCATCGAAAATACCATGCGCCTGGACCTGGAAGAGAAAGCGCGTTCTCGATTTGTTGAAACCATTGAAAATTACGAAAAAACTCTCAAGATCTCAGCCCAGGCGGTCCGCTACGGCCTGCGACACTATGCCGATCAGGTGCAGCGAAGCCTTTGGTCGGTCAAAATAAGTACCGAACAGCCGGCATCAGATCGTTACCTCATAAAACTCTCATCAGAAGACATATCGAGAGAAGCCCAAAAATATCAATTCGTGAACTCGGCCGACAATGAAAAGAGGGCCATGGATTTTGAGTCACATTTTGTATTTTCTGTACCAAATGAGCCTAAAAGCCCATTATGGTCCCAATTATCAGAACTGACCAAAATATGCAAAGATGTATATGCTATTAATCCTGAATCAAAACTATGGATTTATACTGTGCCGACTGACGGCACAGCAGCGTTGTATCCTTCCTGCGGTTTCTGGCCGTATAGCGAGGGATACGATTTGCGGCAGCAGCTTTGGTATATCAACGCCAGAATAAACAAACAGCTTACTCCGACTCTGCGGGTAGAGCCGCTCACCGGCAAGACCGTTATGACCGTTGCTACGCCGTTCTTTGAACAGGATAGTTCCTTTGCCGGCGTTATTGCGATGGACATTGATCTTTCCAGTATGCTGGACCGAATGCACATTCCCGAAGAATGGGAAGAAGGGGCCTGGAAACTCCTCATAAGGCTGCCCAAGGAAAAAGAGCTGGAAGTGGAAGAAGCCAAAGTTATCTGCTGCAGTTCATTCATGGAAAGCAGGGAAGGTACAGGCGAACCATCCAGGCTTCGAGATATATGCGAGCCTAATGATATTAGAACAATGCTCAAAAATTCCAGCAGTGGAAAAGCGGGCTTCATGCGTTTGCCTTACAACGGTGTTGATTCGGTCTGGGCTTACGGCTCTTCAGAACGCGGGGGCGGTTTTCCAATCCTGGTTGTACCCTATCAGCGAATCATCGAGCAGGCAAACAATGCTCAGCAACTGCTCTTTAGAGATAATGTCCGCGCAATACAGTTTGTAACTTTCCTGATTTTCATCGTAATCGTAGCCGCCGTAGTTCTTGCAGTTATGCGGGCCCATAAATTAACGGTGCCTATCACCGATCTCGCCGATGCGGCCGGGAAACTGGCTCGGGGAGATTTTGACGTCAGGGTAAATATCGCTACAAACGATGAACTCCAGCAGTTGGGTGACATCTTCAACCAGACCGGCCCAAAACTCAAGGCCATGGAGAAGATGCAAGGATCGCTCGAATTAGCAAGAGCGATACAACAGAACCTTTTGCCCGGGACTGCCCCGAAACTCGAAGGCTTCGATTTGGCCGGCAACTGCAAGTATTGCGATGAGACCGGAGGGGATTATTATGACTTTATTGAATTGTCTGAGATTGGGCCAGGTGTTGTAGGAATAGCCCTGGGTGACGTAACCGGTCATGGAATCGGGGCAGCGCTGTTAATGGCCACCGCCAGAAGTGTTCTCAGAAGTAACGCCCAACATTATGGAGCAGACCTTACAAAGCTTTTTGAAGTTCTCAACCGGCATATTGAAAGTGATACCGACTACGATAAATTTATAACACTCTTCTACGGCATCCTTGACGCAAAACAAAAATCTCTTGTATGGGTATCCGGAGGGCACGACCCCGCGTTGTGGTATCATAAAGAGACCGGCAAGGTCGAAGAATTGCCAAATACAGGTATGCCGGTCGGGATAATGGAAAATGCAAGTTTTGAGCAGGGCGGGCCTGTGTTTCTTAAGGCCGGTGATGTCGTTGTTATTGGGACCGATGGAATCTGGGAGGCACAAAATGAGGATGGAGTTATGTTCGGTAAAGAAAGGTTTCGTAATATCATAATAAGAGACAG
>CAZWME010000169.1:0-8287 GCA_964634515.1 uncultured Pirellulales bacterium
TGCTCATCCATTATCCTGGTCGGATCATCGCCTGCCGGATAGAAGTTCCACTCACCCACCATGGCATACAGAGGCCAGGGTACAAAGCACTTTACACCCTGATCAATAGCTGCTGAATCTTTAGCCAGACTGAAGTCATTGCCGGCGGGATCTTTCATAACAGGTTTATCCGCGACAATACCGAGGTCATAGGCGATCGATTTGACTTCTTCAAGCACTCCTCTGCACTCTTCAAAGGTATGATGCCACTTTCCTGATGATTTGAATGAACCGTATTTTGCCGTGATATTATGAAAAACATTCCCTGTAAACGCATTGGTCTCAAGAGCGTAATTTCTTTCTGTTTTCCCCGCGTCCCGTTCATTGCCGTCCTCAGGTGTTGTTGCAGGTTTGGTATGCCAAAACACCCAGTCGCTGATACTGTCCCAGATGTTTCCCATGAACTTGTTCCTGCCCGCCTGCGGAGCCTGACGTCTGGAACCTTTCACAAAATTGTATGCTGTATTGTTGAAGAACATATTCTGATAGCTTATGATCTCCTGGAACATGGTTGTGGCGCCATGCCTGCTCCTGATGTCATTACTTAGTCCCCAGCCGATGTTATTGAAATAGTAGTTCTTGAAGCCGCCGTCAAGATAATATGCCATTCCGAACCGTGCGCCTCCGGGCGCCTTTTTCGATTTGTCTGACATCCAGTGACCGTACCTGTACCCTCCCGGATTACCGGAGACATTGTTGAACACATACGCGCTGCCCCCCTGCCATGTCTCAATATTACCACAGTCATCGCCTGTCCGTATCGAGTCTGTCACCTTGTTCTGGTAGATGAGAATAAGGGTAAGCGGACAGTCCCTGACATTGCCGCTTATCTTGGCGCCGCGAACATTTATTCCGGCATGCCAGGAGCGTGACACGACATTCCCCGCGATTTCCAGAGTCTCGGCGTTGTCAACGTTGATGGCATTAGCCGCCCCCACCCGGGGAGAACGCAGTCCGGTCCTGTACAGGTAATTTCTCAGTATCTTTACGTCGAACAAATGGCCCGCCCGGCCTGGAAGGGTATCTCCCCACAGCAGACCCTCTTCAATACTTATACCGTTGTGATCGCTCTGGCGGAATTCACAGTCACGCACAATAATACTGTCAATACGGTCGCCCGGATTGACTGCTTTCATCAGCACACCACTGTTGATATGTTCGAATCGGCAGTTCGCAACGGTTATATCGTTGGCAGGTCCCCAGACCCTGATACAGGCCGGATATATGTGTTTCTTGAGCCTGAATTTCTGTGAATATAACCAAGGAATTTCGGTCAGGTTCCAGGACACATTCGTGAACCTGAATGTTAGGCCGCTTACAACAATATGCTCCTGTCCAGTAAGATCAATAAGAGTGGTCTCTTTTCCCGTTTCGACCACCGCCGTGTTTGGGTTCTGTCCGTTCGGCAGGATAATGTGAAGCCTTCCGCCCCTTCCCTTCTTTTCAAACCAGTATTCGCCTCTAATGTCATCAAGGTAATGTGGTTTGTCTTCAAGGTAATACCTGAAGTTCCTGCTTATAATGCGCGATTTCGCGCTGCCCAGGTACCCATCAAAACCGAGCGCCCTTTTTCCGGCGTCAAATCCCTGAACATATGAGGGATAAGGAGTGCCGTCAACCCAGCCAAACTCTGCCCATATAATAGCGCCCATGTAGAGCTTTTTTGGGCCTGTGATATGCTTCGTGTCCTTTCCCATTGCAAGAGTTTTTCTGCTAGTTTCAGCTTCCATGGTCAGATTAAAATAGGGATGTCCCGGATTGTCCCAATGCCACCACTCGCTTTTCACATCCTCCGGGTCAGACACTTTCCAGTTCGGCATCCGCGCGAGAGGGATGCGTGTAATTTTATCATCTTTTGAAGCGGACCTTCCTGATGGTCCCACAAGATATACGGTCCGCGGAGCGAAATCGAGATCAATGTACCAGACTTTTTCAGCCTCAGGGATGTTCTTATTCTCAGCCCCTTTTTTCCATCCGCGTTTGATCCTGTATCCGCCGGAGATTACAGCTTCCCCTGTACCCCAGGATGGGTCGCTTGTCAGACGGATCGGGTACCTCTTCTTGCCCGATTCAAGGGCATTCATTGTTCCCCTGTAATACACCCCCCGCTTGAACACGTACGTGTGAATCCCTTTGCACTGTTTCGCATTTCCTGAGGCCTGCGGATCCCATGGATGGTGTTTCCACGGAGTATCCCTGGTCAACCCGTCGCTTGAATCATTCCCCCCTTCATAATCAATATAGCGAACTGAATTCCCCTTTACAAACCTGAACGGCTGCGGTGACCATTTGATGTCACCTGTTGAAGAAATTTTTACATGCGTTTTCTGCCAACTGAACTCTTCGGCTCTCGCCCATACACCACTAAGAACAAACAGACCAACAACCGCCGTACAAAACCATGCCTTCATACTCTTGGCCCCAAAAAAGAAAACCATTTGCGTTTCGAATTAATAGGAAATTTGATTTCAACATACACAAGTGATTCTAACACGTTGGTGATAACGATTCAAGGGAGGAAAACAATACGATTTATGCCATGACGCTCAATCCGGATATAACAAAAATGTACGGACTTACCTATTATGCCCGGTACTCATCTTTGGTTTATAACATCTTTCAGGCAATACGATAATCAAGCAAGGCCTGCTACCAGGCATTATACTTGAAAATATATGATTTCAAGAAGCAAATAAATATCTGACCCGGTAATACAGAAAGGGCTGGAAACTATAGCAGGATTGCCATAAAATAGCAGAAATATCAAAAATTAAAAAACCTGTCATAGACAGATTAGACAGACCGGCACAAACGTGCAGCAAGTAACACAATAGCTTGATATTGCTATACTGTGGCCTTTTGGGACCAATAAATAATTAGTTCTGGAAATAATGAAAGGATAATCATGAAAAGGATAAATCGAAGAGAATTCTTAAGCGGTTCAATTGCAGTTGGAGCCGGTCTCGGCAGATTAGTGCCGGCTAAAGGCACAGAAGTTAATACTGCACCCGGAACTGTGAAAGATGATATTTCAATTGCTCAATGGGCCCTGGTTCGTGAAATACGAGAGGGCAAGTGGAAGACCCTGGATTTCCCAAGAATTGCCAGGGAGGACTTTGACATCAATGGCATTGAATTCGTCAGCACTCTGTTTGAGTTGCCGACCTACTCTTACCTGCAGAACCTGCGGCGTAATGCCGAGAAGCACAATGTCACAATGGTCCTCATAATGGTGGATGATGAAGGAGAGACATGTGCTCCGAGCAGGGCCGAAAGGACCCAGACAGCCATAAACCACCGCAAGTGGGTGGATATCGCGAAGTACCTTGGCTGCCATTCCATCAGGACCAATTGCCGCGGCCCGAAAGATGCTCCCAAGAATCAGGCTCTCGGTTGGGCGGCCGACTGCTATAATCTTCTGCTGGAGTATGCCGCACCTGCCGGTATAAGTGTGCTGATTGAGAATCATGGAGGGCTGTCAAACGACGCCGATTGGATGGTCTCACTATTCAATAAGGTTAATAATCCGTATTTCGGCTCATACCCGGACTGGAGAAGTCCCAGCAGGGAATTCGACAATTTCGAATATCTGAAAAAGATGCTTCCGTACGCCGGGGGATTGTCATACAGAAACCAGCCTCGGGAGAAACAGACTGCAAGGATGATAAATCTCTGTCGGGATTCCGGCTACAGAGGCTGGTATGGTATTGAGTCAAGCGGTCGGCAAGAGATTAAACACGGTAAAGAGCTGCTTGAGAAGTACCTGTTGAAACAATAAGGAGTGATAAATCAAAAATAGAATCCTTTCCATTCTGACTGTCACAAGCATCCGTATATAGCAGAAGACACCCAGGATAGACTGCAGGGCCCAGATAGCGGCATGTACATCGGCACCGGCAAGGCTATGGAACCTGGAACGTACTTCTCCGGCTTGATCGACGACGTCCGTATTTACAATCGGGTAGTTATCCCATAGAAAATCGAGACATACTCTTATTTTTCTATAGGGGGAACCTACCATAAGTATAATTGTTAACAGGCTAATCTGAGGACTTTAATGTCGATACAGCAAGTCAACATGCACCATCGCCAGCGATTCGGTTATGCGGTTATGACAATTCTACTGGCAAGTTGCAGCCTGGTTCAGACAGCAACGGAACAACTGCCGCCGGGCCTGGCATATCTCAATCAGGCTCCTCCCGGGCATGACTTCGAGGCATTTTTTCAGGAGTCGACTGTCCAAAGTGAACTGTTTCGTCGTCGTTTTATTGCCGGCAGTGATCCCAATTTTATTAGTGCAGACCTGCTCGCAGAAGCTATCATGAAATTCCGACGTCAGGGACCGCATTACCTGAGCGGACACAGGAACATCGACGGTTTCAATTTGTCAAAGAAAATGATCATAGAAGCTGTTCGCGGCAACAAACATATCTCAAGTTCCCGGGCATACGGCGGATTTCAAGGTAAGTGGTATGGTTTGTGGGACAAGATGAAGGTGGACCACCACTGGAGTGAAATTGTCGAGCCCGACAAGCCACAGTGTGTGCAGATTAAAAGCAGCAAGCCGGTATGGATTCGTAGCTATCAATACTGCTGGGTCGGTGATGGTTACGGCCTGAACATGATTGCAACTCAAAAACCGGATTCTAAAACCGGCGATTTTCTGCTTGACTACGTAATACATGTAGATAACGGTAATATCAAGAGACCAACGAAAAGGCGCCCCCATACGGGAATATTCGTTGATAATAATAAACTTATCTGGATCACTGCAGGCGAGGTGTTTCTGGAGGAAATTTACGAAGTAGCTCCCGGCGTTGAAGGCTACGCGATAACCGGTTTCTTCTATAAAGTTAGAGAAGGTATCCTGCAAACAACGCAATGCTTTCAAGCCATTTATACGCGCAAGCCAGATAACCGTCCGGAGTGGTTATCTTTTCCGCTCGAACTAAGGGTATCTCGCTAAGGTATTATTCTCATATTCAATCATGCTGTAACACCATAGCAAATCGCGGCTTTAGCACAGTAAGTCAATTCAGAATAAAATGTCCAAAATACTCAAAGAGCTGGGAGTTGCATATACCGTTGTTTCTGATATCTTGTGCATATCGTAACGTTAAGGTCCTATAGAGAATGAAAATGCAGAGGTGGAACCATGAAAACAAACGTCACTACACTAATCCTGAGCGTCCTGGTAGCACATTCCCTTAGCAGCACATGTCCCGCCCAGAAAAGACCAGCGAATCCGGAACCACAAACACGCCAAGCTCTTCCAGCCAAAGGAGCCATGTTGATCGGGGTGGATTACTATCCTGAGCACTGGCCCAGAGAGAGATGGAAAACTGACATTAAGCTCATGAAAAAAGCGGGCTTTAACACAGTCCGTCTTGCGGAATTTTCCTGGATCAAGATGGAGCCCGTGGAAGGTCAGTTTGAATTCGGTTGGCTGGATGATGCCGTGAAACTCCTTGCCCGGTACGATATGAACGTCATCCTTTGCACGCCGACAGCAGTCATGCCTGCCTGGGTAGCAAGGAAATACCCGGAGACACTTCGGCAAAAGCCCGATGGGACGCGTATCGTCTGGGGAGGCAGAAAACACAATTGCTTTTCAAACGGTACGTATCGGTTTCTTTCAGAGCGAATCACCCGCGCAATAGCCGAACACTTTGCCGAGACGCCCAACGTTATCGGATGGCAGACAGACAATGAATTCGGAGGGGGAGAATGTCACTGTAAGATCTGCCTGGCCGAGTTCCAGGATTGGTTAAAAAAGAAGTATGGCACATTAAACGCGTTGAATCGAGCATGGGGCAATCACTTCTGGGGATTGAATTTCACGACGTGGGGGGAAATCACGTTTCCCGACAATCGCACCGATGAGACCTGGGCCATGGGCAATCCCAGCGCGTGTCTGGACTTCAAGCGTTTCACATCGTGGCTGCGCGTCCGCTTTCAAGCAGACCAGGTTCGCATTCTCCGTAGTATTTGTCCTGATGACTTCGTGACACATAATTTCATGGGATTGTACAGCGATCTGGATTATTATGATCTGGCCCGTGATCTCGATTTCGTTACATGGGACAACTATCCGATCTGGTCCGGCAAACCGGACATCCCATACAGTACCTCGTTGGCCGCCGATGTCATGCGTGGTCTCAAGAATAAGAACTTCATGATTATGGAACAGACTGCTGGTCCCTGCGGATGGGGAGCATTTGGACGCAATCCATGGCCGGGCGAGATTCGTAAAATTGCGTACCAGCAGCTCGCGCATGGCTCCGATGGGCAGATTTGGTTCCGCTGGCGCACCTGCACAGTGGGACGCGAGCAGTATTGGCATGGTCTGCTCGGTCATGACGGAAAACCTCTCAGACGCTACGACGAGGCGGCGCAAACCGCGAAAGAATTCCGTAAACTCGAAGATTATCTGAGGGGGACAACCATTGAGTCGGATGTGGCAATTCTCTATGACTACGACAATCTCTGGTCTCTCAATTTCCAGCCCGGGTACGCGGAAAATAGTCTCCAGGCTGCCATCCTGCGGTATTACAATGCATTATATCGGACAGGCGTAAATGTGGACATTGTGAATCGGATGGCAAACCTTACTAAATATAAACTTGTTCTGGCGCCGGATCTGTCGCTTATGCCCGACGAGACGGCCCGTACGCTGAGTGAATACGTTAAGAATGGAGGGATTTTGCTGGCTGACTGCAGGACGGGCGTGAAGGACTGTAACAATCTTTGCCATGAAAGAACGCTTCCAGGTTTACTTTCACCAGCATTAGGAATCCGTATCGAGGAATACAGCGCCCTGGGCGAGGATACCTTGTACAAGGTCAGAGGCGCCGTAGGCCTGGACGGAACGTACACGGCCATCGGTTATGTGGATTGGGTGACACCCGACAGTGCCAAAACCATAGCTAAATATACCGATCAGTGGCATATGAAACCATTTGCAGCGGTGACGCGAAATAACTACGGGAAAGGCAAGGGTTGGTATGTCGGTACAGTTATCAAGGAAGAATCCTTCTATGACAGCCTTATCGCTAACCTGCTCGAAGATGCCGGAATACGGCCACTGGTGGATCCTCCGAATGGAGTCGAAGTATCGATTCGGCAAAGGCATGGCAAGAAATTACTCTTCCTAATGAACCATACTCAGCAGCCAAAGATTGTAGATATCCCAGCAGGCGGTATTGAGCTGCTCAACAATGTCAGGACAAAGAAGACGCTGAGATTAGACAGGTTCGGTGTGGCGGTTGTTCTTCTGGAGTAGTAACGTCCAGGGAAACCCAAGGGCGAGAAAGCAACAACGATATTCATCACATAATTGGATGGATGATATATCATTTCATTTTCGAAAAACGAAATTCAAGTTGATCTTTTTTAGTTTCGTTTTTCGTCTTCAAACGAATCCGATAAAGATAGTCACCCCATATTCGCCTCAACTTTGAATCCTTTAATTGGATTGGTTCAATCTCCGCGGAGAGTTTGGACGAATCATATTCAAACAGCATCCGAACGTCTTCTTCTCGATCATTCAAAATCAGCTTGCCTCGTCCGGTATCGGTCACTTTACCGGCAATTATAAAATTCTCGACAATGTTTTTTGAAGGCTTTTTTAATGTGTACGAATCCACGACTACCACATTTTTCCCGCGGTTGAAACGAACGATTCGGTTCCATGATTGGGCACCGGCTGCTTTGGGATACGCTTGTGTGATATCCATTTCGATATGCGCGCCTGAATTGCTTTTATGATAAGACACATTTTTTGCTGAAAATTGTCTTCCCGCTTTCTGGTCAATTCCATTAATAGCAGGTAGATTGTGGAAACCCGATTGAAACGCCCAGATTTCATAGCGACGGCTGCTGAAGGTTTGGCGCCTATATGTTGGCCTCCCAATATCGATAACAACAGGTTTGCCATCCGCGAAGATAATAAAACTTCCAACGTCGTTATGGTTGTGGCTTTGGGCGTTGTGCCCGCCCCATGCGGCCAGAAATAAACCTTCCGCCTTGCCCTCTTTATCCCGCGCGGCCATCATCTGTATATTGGGGTGTCCCAGCCACACATCCTGCAGCATGGGTTGCGAGGGTGGATTATGCTCAACCAGCTCCTGTCCATTGAACAATAAATGCAGAAAACGGTTTAAATCGTAGTTTCTTTTTACACTCTCAAGTAATGTATCTTTCCTAATGCCATATGCACCCAACGCTTTGAGATGTTCATCACCGATTC
>CAZWME010000170.1:0-8284 GCA_964634515.1 uncultured Pirellulales bacterium
AAG
Organism: uncultured Pirellulales bacterium; assembly: GCA_964634515.1. Taxonomy (GTDB): domain Bacteria; phylum Planctomycetota; class Phycisphaerae; order Sedimentisphaerales; family Anaerobacaceae; genus NIOZ-UU13. The sequence goes on from CAZWME010000170.1 coordinate 4, forward strand.
CTTAGCAGTAAAGGGCCTATAATATTCAAGCAAGAGAGGGCAGGTAAAAACAGCAAGCCGTTTGTCTTTTACAAATTCAGAACAATGAAACCGGATGTTGAACCTTTTGGATCCAGTCCGAAATCCGGCAGGGACCCCCGTTTGACAAAAGTCGGGAAGTTTCTCCGAGAATACTCACTCGACGAACTGCCCCAGTTATTTAACGTATTAAAAGGGGATATGAGCATTGTCGGACCTCGGCCTCTGTATATTTCCCAGATACCAGAATGGAACGAAAGGCAAAAAAAGCGGCTGCTCGTAAAGCCCGGCCTGACGGGTCTGGCACAAATAGAGGGAAGGGCGGAACTTACACGCGAAGAAAAACTTGATCTCGACGTTAAATATGTGGAAACCGCCTCATTATTTACCGATATAAGGATAATACTGTCAACTATTGTCTGTGTGTTCAAGCGGAAGAACATCTACGAAAAAAGTTACTCACAAGCTGAATACACCCGAGGCCGGAGCAAATAAGGAAGCTAAAATAAATATGTTAAATTCAATATACGCTACACAAATGAAACGCCTGATAAAAATAGAGCAGTTGGAGCAATTAAGCGAGCAGGAAAGAACCCGCCTAAAGGAAGTTACTAAAAAGTTTCCTTTTCGCAGCAACGACTATTACTTATCGCTCATTAACTGGGATGACCCCGACGATCCGATACGCAAAATTATAATCCCTCACTCGCACGAGCTTGAAAAATGGGGCCGTCTCGATCCCTCAGACGAAGAAAGTTATACGATCATACCCGGGCTCGAGCATAAATATCATTCCACAGCGCTGCTTTTAATCAGCAACACCTGCGAGGGCTTCTGTCGATACTGTTTCCGTAAGAGAGTTTTCATTGACTCACAAAGTACATATCTTCGTGACACGGCCGCGGCTATGCAATATATAAAAGAACATAAAGAGATAACTAATGTTCTATTGACCGGTGGAGACCCATTTGTACTGAAAACGTCAAAACTCGATAATATTATCAGACAGCTAAGAGAGATTGAGCACGTACAAATAATTCGCATAGGTACAAAGATGCCAGCATACAATCCGTATCGTATCATCGAAGATTCGGCATTGCTTGAGATGATAAGCAACTATACCACGGAAGAAAAGAAGATATACATAATGACCCACTTTGTTCATCCCCGTGAATTGACCGATGTAGCCATAAAAAGTGTCAATTTGTTCGAAAAGGCCGGGGCATTACTGGCAAATCAAACGCCTTTGATAAAAGGTGTCAATTCCAACCCGGAAGTCATGGCTGAACTGCTCGGGAAACTGTCTTTTATTGGTGCGATTCCTTATTATATTTTCCACTGCCGTCCGGCGATCGGTAATAAAGCTTACACGGTTCCAATTGAACAAGGCTATGAGATTGTCGAGCAAGCCAAATCCATGGTATCAGGACTGGCAAAACGGGTACGCTATACAATGTCACACACAACCGGTAAGATTGAAATCCTGGGCAAAACAAAGAAGTTTGTGTACTTGAAATACCATCGGGCCGCTGACGATCAGGACAGCGGACGGTTTTTGGTCTTTAAAAGCAATCCAAATGCATACTGGTTCGACGACTACGATGAAGTAGTTCGCGATTATCCGATTAATCTGCCATACCGGGCTTATGGCCCGGAATGAATTCGCACTTTCTGATTCCACCTTGCACCAATCGAGGGTGATAATAAAGCATACTGAAAATGGCCGGCAAAACTACGATAATTACTTTGCTGATGTTAATATGCAGTGGGAAAGGATTTGCGTTAGAACCCAACGAAATCCTTGTGATAGCCAACCGGCAAATTTCTGCATCGAAGCGGATTGCAGAGTATTACTGCGAGAAGCGAAATATACCCAAAAAAAATATCATCTATCTTGCCTTGGGACATAATCCACGTGAGACAATCAGCAGGGATGAGTACGAACGTTCCCTTGCCTTACCAATCAGAAGGCAGTTGCAGCGAAGGTTCCCCGGCGAAATCAGATGTTTGGTGACAACCTATGGCATACCTGTCAAGGCAGGCTCTCAAGGGCTTTTGCCGGGAATGGGAGGCAAACTAAAAGAATTGAAGAGGCTTCTCGGCCAGGAAAAGCAAAGGCTTGAGGAACTTAAACAGGAACTCACAACTGATGCCCAGCAGATGTCGATTCAGACAAAACAAGTCAACCAAAAAATCACTCAGATGCAGCTTGAAATCGGCCGCATCAGCGGCAAAGAGACAAATGCATCGGTGGATAGTGAATTATCGATGTTATTGTTCCAGTCATACAATTTATATCGATGGCAACCTAATATGCTAAGAGGTCAAGTTCCGGGCTTAGGTTTCAAAACGCTTATGGTTAGTCGGCTGGATGGCCCGGACGATAAAATAGTAAAGGGCCTTATAGACAAAGCACTAACAGCCGAACAGACAGGATTAAAGGGCAACGCCTACATCGATTCACGAGGCATCGTAAAAAAGGACTTGTACGGTTATTTTGACCAATCCTTGCGAGATTTGGGGGAGTACATACGCTCGAATACAAAGATGCCAATTAAAACCGAACAAACGGGAAAGCTCTTTGAGCCCGGTAGCTGCCCACAAACGGCTGTTTATTGCGGCTGGTACAGTTTGAAAAAATACGTGGATGCCTTTGATTTCGTTGATGGTGCCGTTGGATTTCATATCGCCAGTTTCGAGGCCCAAAAACTGCGCGACCCGAACAGCAGTACCTGGTGCGCTGCAATGCTGCGAGACGGCATCACCGCAACCCTCGGTGCTGTAGATGAACCATACCTTCACTCATTCCCTCAACCGAAAGAATTCTTCGCAGAGCTGTTCAGGGGCACGTGTCTCGTTGAGGCATACTACCGCACAAAACCGTTTAATTCCTGGCAATTGGTTCTGATAGGTGACCCGCTATACAGACCTTTCAAGAACGTTAAAGATTGAGGCTTATGGTTGAACCCTGTCTTTTGCCTCTTGAGTCTTGTGAGACAACATCGCCAGAGAAGGTTGTGGCTACAACGGCTGCATGTGCAACAACTAAAATATTGATAGCTAATGGTATCGGAGGATTCCTGATTCATTAAAAATAAAGTTTAATCTGGGAAATCCGATATTAAATATATATAATATATTTTTATTATGGGTCGCCATTTCAAAACTTAATTTGGAGGACTAAGAAAATGAAACGTTTTGCAATTCTTGGAATAGCCTTGGTTTGTTTTGCAAGCCTCTGTCTGGGTCAACGCAGAAGCCGGACACCACAAAAGATAGTTCATCTTACAAAGCCGAAACTAACAGGTATGGTCAGTTTTGAAGATGCCCTGGCTAAACGGCGAAGTGTGCGCTTATTCGCCAACAAACCGCTCGAATCCGAACAGATTAGTCAATTGGCCTGGGCCGGACAGGGTATAATAGAAAAACAAAGAGGTCTGCGAACGGCGCCATCGGCCGGGGAAACTTACCCCATAGAGTTATATTTTGCCACCGAGGAGGGGCTGTTTGTTTATCGTCCTGACGAGCATAGTCTGGAACAAACTTCAGACAAGGACATCCGCGGAAGTTTAGCTACCACCGCTTCAATGCAGGAGTCTGTAGCTATGGCCGGCTGTGATATTATTATTGCAGGCTCTGTAAGAAAGCTTTCAACCCAGTTTCGCAATAAAGCCAGAACTTTTATGCTGCTCGAAGCCGGACACGTCGCTCAGAATATTCTACTGCAGGCGACTTGTCTGGATTTGGGCTCGGTACCAGTCGCCAGCTTTACCTCAGCAAAGCAAGTCAGCAGAGCATGCAAATTACCGCCAGGCCTTGAGCCGCTATATATAATTTGTGTCGGGCATACAATAGAGCAGGCCGCAGCAAAAGCATCGGCAAATCAGGATGGCACGGGAGCAAAAAGGGCGGCTTTGATCGTTGCCAGCCAAAATTTCAGCGAGGAGGAATTTTTCGAGACAAAAAGGGCGCTCGATGCAGCGGGGGTTCAGACGGTTATAGCAAGCACAAGAATAGGAATTCTAAGAGGCATGCTTGGAAGAATTACCGAGGCAAACTTTCTGGTGGGCCAATTGAGTGTCGATGATTACGACGCAATAATATTTCTTGGAGGCCCTGGAGCCGTTGAGTATGTCGCTAATCCTCTTGCGTTGAATCTCGCTCAGGAGGCCGTACGTAACAGAAGGATCCTCGCAGCAATTGGCACAGCACCTACCATCCTGGCCAACGCAGGTGTGCTCACGGGCGTCAGAACCACGAGCCTGTTGTCCGAACGTAACAGACTCATATTAGTCGGCGCTTTATATACCGGTATGGCCGTCGAGGAGGACAGAATGATAATAACCGGCAGGGACTCGGGAGCTGCAATGCAATTCGGCAGAAATGTCGCTGATGCCCTCATTGGCAAATGATTCTGCATACTTAATCGCAGGAGAAAAATGCCTATTTTTCGGAGGAACCGTAACGGTTGGTGATTGGCAGCCTTCTGTCTTTTCCGAAAGCTTTCGGTGTAATTTTTACACCGGGGGGAGATTGTCTTCTCTTGTATTCATTGCAGTCAACCAAATGAATTACACGCATGACATCATCCCGGGACAGGCCCGATTTAATAAGCTGCTGTGCGGACTTGTCCTCTTCGACATAGCCTTTGAGGATTTTATCAAGTAAATCGTAATCCGGCAGTGAATCGCTGTCTTTCTGATCGGGCTTCAGCTCGGCACTCGGCGGGCGAGTTATTACATCGACAGGGATAATTTGTCGTTTGGATATTTTGTTTATGTGCTGAGCCAATTTATAGACCATTGTCTTGGGAACGTCCTTTACCACGGCAAAGCCCCCCGCCGTATCACCATAAAGAGTCGTATAGCCGACAGCAGTCTCGCTTTTATTGCCCGTCGTCAGTACCAGAGAACCAAACTGATTACTGAGCGACATAAGAATGCTGCCGCGGATTCTGGCCTGCAAATTCTCGTAAGCTATCCCCTCGCCCTTCCAGCCTCGGACGGTCTGTAACGCCTTATCGAACTGCTCAAGTATCGGCCCAATCGGAATGGTTAAAAATTCGATGCCCAGATTTTCCGCCAGCTTCCGGGCATCACCAATCGTTTCGGGACTGTTGAATTTCGATGGCATCGTCAGGCCGACAACATTTTCAGCACCTAACGCCGCGACAGCGATCGCTGTCGCAACCGAAGAATCTATTCCTCCGCTCAGACCAAGTAATACTCTTTTAAAACCGTTTTTGCCGGCATAATCTCTCGTGCCGAGCACAAGTGCCTGATAGATTTCATCAGCACGGTTAGCCGGCTGTGTAGCAGAGGCTTGTAACGGCTTAACCTGTATAGTCCCGTCGCCCGTAGGAATAATATCAGCAATCAGTAAATCCTCGTCGAATGCCTTTGCTTTGGCTCTTATTTTGCCCGCAGAATCGGCGAACATACTTCGCCCATCGAAAATCAATTCATCCTGACCGCCCACAAGATTACAATAGGCAACAGCGCTATTGAAGTGTTTCGCACATTGACTAACGACCTCCTGCCTTTTCTTAATCTTACCGACATGAAACGGTGAAGCTGAGATATTAAGAATTATCCGGATTTGCCTTTTACTCTTAAGGAAATTAACAAGCCACTCGGCATTCCAGATATCGGCACATATTGTAACAGCAACATTAAGGCCGCCTACATTGATTACCACCGGTTTTGCGCCGGGCAGAAAATATCTTCGTTCATCGAACACACCGTAATTCGGCAGTTGGGCCTTTCGATAAATTTTGCTTATCCGCCCGCCCTGCAACACGGCGGCGGAATTGTAGTTGTTGTCCCGGTAGCTTTCAGCAAAACCGACTATTATGGTTTTATCCGGGCAATCGGCGGCAAGTTTTTCAAGGGCAGACGAGCAGTCTTTTAAAAAATGCTTCTTGTGCAGTAAATCTTCGGGTGGATAGCCGCAAACAGCCATCTCCGGAAAGACCATCAAATCCACATCAGAGCGAACCGCCCCGGCATAGATTTCGCGCATCTTCTCAGCGTTGCCGGCCAAATCACCCACCACTGCGTTAAATTGTCCCAGTGCCACACGCATAATCATCTTCAAGCTTTTAGCGTTGAGTCAACAGCCAAAAACAAAAAACGGAGAGGGCGGGATTCGATTTGCCCTCTCTTTGTAAGGTTCTCAATAACCTGATTTTACAGCTTAATTCAAATGATAGCAAGGATTTAAATTCTCTTGTTGATTTACTATTCTTGCACGATTTTTTACTATCTTGTGATGGGTTTTGAGGGCAATTTGAGGGCAACTTGTTGATTGCTGTATACGCCACATGAAGAAGGATACGACAAACACCGAGCATTTGTCAATCAAGAGTCGGGACGTTCTGACGGAGGTCTTGCGACGAGGGGCTCAGGAGATGTTAACTGCCTTATATAAATTCTATGACAATATTCTGCAAAGCATTGAGCTAATCCTTGATTTGTCAACTCAATCTTTATGCAGCGGGAAAGCAAATACCAACCTTGCTTTGCACAAAATAACCTACTGTTTGTTCTGGTAACCTGATAATAGCTTATAAGGTGATAGAGTATCTATCTCAAAAGCCAGGAAGGGCCTTAGGATGGCCGATAACGCCTTATAATGACGTCCATGGTATTACTCTCACATTAACTATTTGCTTTTAATACTTTTGTCATAAAGTCTCCAGCCGTAAGCATCTGACATTTCCTTTCTTGGCAATCTGTTTTGTGCAATATAGCATAAGTAAAAAAAGCGAGGTAGTGATTCCAGCTGGGGGGGAGACCGGTGGACTACATTGCCTCGCTGAGGTCTAAAGTAAATAAACCGAAATTTTCATAACTATACATCGGCACATCGGCGTGTTCAGACAGCAACTTTACCGGATAGGGGACTGAAAGCGGAAAAACCGTTACATACGGAGAAACCGTTACATCAGGTATCATGGATGGTACTTAGATATAGCCTTTAATATTTCGTATTCCAAGGAAGGAAGTCGTTATCCTCTCACAAAGACTGGACCAATTGTTGTGTAGCAGGTCAATCTGCTAAAGTTGGTCTTAATATCTACCGATACTCAGATAGCGCAAAAACTGTGTGAAAAGCACATCAAAATAGCGGAAGCTAAAAAATAGAAACGGAGGCATGAGCAGAAAGTGAAAATAAGAAACAAGCTGATTTCAGGATATCTGGGGATTGTTTTATTGATTTGGATTGTTGGTTATCTTGCTTTAAATACAAGCCTAAAAGCATTGAAAAAATCTATCGGAAATAATTCTATAACTTTAGCTACTCAAGTCATGGATTGCATAGATAGAGGCATCCACAGCAAAATTGAAAGGTTCCAGAGCTTTGCAGACCCATCATTGGAAAAAGCTCTTACAAAATCAAATCAAGAATTTGAACAGTTAGATAATATTCAAAATTATATCAATGAAAAAGAGCGAGAATGGACTTCTGTGCCAAAAGAAGAAATCACACCTTTTATGGAGGAATTGAATAATAATAAGCTATCAAAAGCATTAAGAAAAAGGACAAGATTCTATGAAGAAAAATACGGCTTTGACGTTTTTCCTGAAGTTTTTGTAACAAATAAATATGGTGCTAATATCGCCCAAACAGGAAAGGCAAGTGATTACAGGCAAGACGATGAGGAATGGTGGCAAAGGGCAAAGAAGGATGGCTTATATGTCGGAGATACTGAGTATGGCGAAAGCATAGCCATTCATTCTGTCGTTATTGGTATGAGAATTGACGATGAGGATGGAAATTTTATGGGGAGTATGAAAGTCGCCCTGAATATTGAGGAAACATTTAATATTATAAAAAAGATAGAGGCAACTCATAAATGTGATACTACGGAATTTAAATTGGTTACTAAAAACGGAAAAATCATTTATTCAACAGCGGACTTTGAACTTTTTAGCAATGTATCTGAAGAATTGTTCTCACGTTTTAGACCAAAAGGAGAATACGTAGGATGTTTTGTAGCGGAAGGAGACAAACCTGGTGAAGGCCAAGAATTATTTGCTTATGCTTATTCAAAAGGCTATAGAGATTTCAAGGATTTAGGCTGGATTTTAATAGTTGAGCATAAAACAGAAGATATATTTGCCTCAGTTACCAAATTAAAGAACAATCTGCTAATCATCCCATTAATTGTGACAATATTTGCTGTTTTCATAGGACTGCTCATTTCGTATTCGATATTCAGGCCACTGTCTGTAAAGGGCGGAGTAAAATCGCGGCGGGT
>CAZWME010000171.1:0-8228 GCA_964634515.1 uncultured Pirellulales bacterium
TTCACAATATAAATGTATAGTAATTCCACACAGTTTTTAATGCAAGTGGCAGCGGGAGAATAAATTAAGGTTCACTGGGGGCTCTAACTTGAGTATAATCAGGTTGGATTGAAATATCAGTGATTTATTATGGCTAAAAAGACAAATAAACAAATTGAAAGAGACGAGCAGATTTATCAGCTTTCCACGCTTGTGGCCGGTGAGTTTTCGCTTCAGGAGGTGCTGGACAGGCTCGCTGAAGCGGCGGTGAAGATTGTCGGTGTCAAGGCCTGCTCGATTAGGCTGCTCGATGAAGGGGCGGGCGAGTTGAAGATGCGCAGCACGTACGGCCTCAGTGAAGAATACCGCAATAAGGGAGTCGTCTCGAAAAATGATCCGGTGGTCAAGGCCGCTTTTGCAGGAGAAGCTATTGTGCTGGACGATATGCGGATTGACGGCAGAGTAAAATACAAAGAGGCAACAATCAAAGAGGGCCTTGTTAGCCAGCTTACCGTTGCGATGCAGTTCAAAAGCCAGGAGATTGGTGTGCTTCGTTTATACAGCCCGAAACCTAAACGATTCTGGAAAGAAGATATTCATCTTGCCAGGGCGGTTGCGTCTCAGTGTGCGGTGGCGATAACGAATGCAAGACTGTACACCAAGGCAATTGAGGGCGCTCGTATGGCCGAACAGATGCGCCTGGCAGGAGTTATTCAGCGGAGAATGATTCCCGAAAAGGCTCCGCAGATACCCGGGCTGGATATCGCGGCTGCTTATATTCCCTGTTTTGATGTAGGCGGCGACCTTTATGGTTTTCTTAATTTTGAAAATAGCTCGGTAGCAGTGGTGATTGCCGACGTGATGGGCAAGGGAATTCCCGCCGCAATTATGATGAGTTCTTTTCGCGGTGCTATGAAGGCATACATCGACACGGTCAAAGATATTCCGGCTTACTGCGCCGGCAAAAATAAAGAACAGTGTAATAAGGACATTGTTCAAAGGATCAATAAAATGGCGTGCGATGAGTGTAGGGATGGCGAGTTCATCACATTGTTCCACGCCGGTATTAACGTCCGAGATATGACTATAACCTATTGCAATTGCGGGCATGAGCCGACCATATTGATAAGAGATGGGAAAATTATCGAGCTGGATAAAGGCGGCCTCGTACTCGGAGTCGATCCCCAGGCCGAATATGAGATTGAAACTGTTGAGTTAAAGGATGGTGACAGTTTGCTCTTTTATACCGACGGGCTGATTGACGCGTTCAACTTCGATAACGAATTATGGGGCAGGGACAATATGTTTCAGACCGCAAAGAAATTTGCCGACTGCCCGGCGGACCAGATGATAAAAAGCATACTCACACACAGAAGGCGATTTGTTGGACTTGCCAGGCAGATTGATGATACGAGTATCATTGTAATCAAGGTTGGTGGCTGATGATTATTACGATTGACGGTCCTGCGGGTAGCGGCAAAAGCACTGCCGCACGACTGCTCGCCCTAAAGCTAAATGCGAGCTTTCTCGATACCGGTGCGATGTACCGTGCCGTAACCTTGGCGGCCATGCAGGCCTCTGTTAATATGAACGATGAAAACGAGCTTCTCGGTGTTATTAAAACGAACAAATTTGAATTCTCCGTCACCGATGACGAAACGTCTGTAAGTATCAACGGCATTGATTTTACCGAACAGATACGCACCCCGCAGGTAACTGCCAATGCACGATATATTGCCTCTGTGCCGAATGTGCGTGAAAAGTTGGTCGAAATGCAGAGGCAGTTCGCAGTATCCCTCCAAACAATAGTCACCGAAGGAAGAGACCAGGGCACGGTCGCCTTCCCTGATGCCGATTTAAAATTTTATTTGGTGGCCGATTCTGCCGAGAGGGCAAAAAGGAGACAGGCCCAGCTCCGGGCAAAAGTCTCTGACCAAACCCTTGAGCAAATACAAAAGGCCATCGAAGAAAGGGACAAAAGTGATAAAAATAGAGCAGTAGGGCCGTTAAAGCCGGCCGAAGATGCCGTTATTATTGATACGACTCATTTGAGCATAGATGGCGTAGTTCAAAAGCTTTTAAGCTATGTCAAAGACCCGCCGCATCACAAAAAAAGATAGCGAAATGGCAGTCCAAAGAAAATTGTTTGAAGAAATACTAAGAGCCAGATGGTTCTGGCTTGCACGCTGGTTTTGCAGGGTATTTTGCATTTTGTTTTTTCGGGTGCGTACTTACGGCCGGGACAATGTCCCCCGAAAAGGCCCCTTTATACTTATCTCTAACCACCAGAGTTATCTCGACCCGATATTTTGCGCAGGTCTTATAAAGAGACATTCGAGCTTTATTGCCCGTGACTCACTTTTCACCAATTGGTTTTTCGGCCCGCTGATTTCCTCGGTCAACGCCATACCTGTGAAACTGGGCCAGCCGGATATATTCGCAATGAGAAAGGTCATCAACAGGCTAAAAAAAGGCGGCGGCGTTACTCTTTTTCCCGAAGGCACCCGTACCTACGATGGCAAAATCACTCCATTCAAACCCGGCCTCGGCCTTTTGTCCAGACGAGGCCAAGCACCGATTGTCCCCGTGGTTATAGATGGTGCCTTCGAATGCTGGCCCAGACACAAAAAGCTCTTCACTCCCGGCCGGATTAATGTCACCTACGGCAAACCGATAACCGTCGAGCAGGTCAAGAACATGGGCGATGAGAAACTCGCCGAGCTTTTAACAGAAACCCTCCGTAAAATGCAAAACAAATCCCGAATGAAACAAAACAAAAAACCGTATAGCTATTAACTAATTCTCTAATTAACCTTCACCATGAGCAGGTAGAGTGCGATATTTCGCACCACTTTAACTTGCCAATTTATTGATCGTAGTTTTAAATTAAAAAGGCCTCGCTTAAGCTCGGTGAAGCGTACACTCCAGAAATGTAAATGGATGTGTTAAAGCAAGGCCCTTTTTTAATAAATTCGTACCCAATGTCCTCAATTTTCTAATTCTATCTATTCAACAGTTTCAACCGGGAGAATTCCCAAAAAAAGATACTCAGTAAGTACTATCAGGTCCTGGACATCGAGAATACGTTCACCTATCTTTGCGATTAGTGAATCTTTGAGACATCATCACGAAAGCTTATTCACTAAAGGTCTCTGTAATACAATCACCGGTAATTTTCGAATGCTGCGCAAAATCTTAAAATATTTTTTCCCAAAGTTGGAGAGAGGTGAAAATGAATTGATAATCCTGGTTTATGGTTTGTATAAATTCCCAGAATCCACTATTATAGGTGTTACGTAGGTGAGGATAATTTATGATCCGCACCCAAACATGAACTTTTGGGAAATGCTCAAATGCGGCACAGTGATTACACAGATATGGGCGGATCGGGCGGAACATTTCTGACGACGCATTGGACTCTTATCGAAGATGTCAAAAAAAGCCCGGACAAAGACCGTGCCTTAATCGGATTGCTTCTGGAACGGTATTGGAAACCTGTGTACTGTTATTTGCGTCAGAAGAGATATGACAACGAACAAGCAAAGGACTTGACTCAGGGCTTTTTCCATGAGATTGTGCTTAATCTAAACTTGATCCAACGGGCCGACCAATCCAAGGGACGTTTCCGGTCATTCTTATTATATGCTTTGAACCAATATCTTATGAATGAAAAACGCAGAGGAACCGCCCAGAAAAACATTCCAAAGGGCAAGATTGTATCTCTGGATGCTATTGAACCACCTGTTTTGCCTCAGAGTGTTATCGATTCGAGTCCAGAGGATTCCTATAATTACGCATGGGTGTCTGCCCTTCTAGATCAAATACTATCTGATGTAAAGTGTGCGTGTTTCGAACAGGGTATGGAGACTCATTGGAATGTCTTTAGCGAGAAGGTAGTCGAACCCATGCTAAATAATGCCAGACCTCCATTCCTGGTGCACATTTGTGAGAAGTACGGTATCGAAAGCGAAAAGAAAACATCTAATATGATTGTCACAGTAAGAGGCGTTTCCAGACTGCTTTGAAGCAATATATCCGCAGTACAGTAGCTTCTGAGAGCCAGATGGAAGATGAATTAAAAGAAATAATGAAATTCCTTCCAAAAAAAACGCAGCATTTAAAAAAAACGGTGATTTATAAGTAGAGCACATGGCTGCTCTATGAGTGAATTTGTATCTTGGTAAAATGTAAACCTATCGAAAGCCTTTGTCAGTTATTCTTGAGGATCTGAGCATGGGCAGAGAATCGGCATTTGGAGCTGAACCTGAACATTTGAGAGAACTTCTATCCTTCGGCCTAAAGGATTCGAACGGGCAAGAGGATGTCACAACAGTGTCGATGGGAGCAGTCTTTGAACGGCCTGGCGGTCAGATTGGACACTACAAATTGCTCAGTGTCTTAGGTGAAGGCGGTATGGGTATTGTGTACTTGGCCGAACAAGAGAAGCACCTGAAGCGCCGGGTGGCTTTAAAGGTGATCAAACCGGGTATGGATTCGAAGTGCGTGATCGCCCGTTTCGAAACCGAGCGCCAAACACTGGCTCTGTTGGACCATCCAAATATTGCTCATGTCTATGATGCTGGTACAACAGAGACCGGCAGACCATACTTCGTAATGGAATACATCAAGGGCGTGTCTATCACTGAACACTGCGATCGCCACAAATTAACCATTGATGAGCGACTTAAACTCTTTCTGCGGGTCTGCGAGGCTGTACAGCATGCCCACCAAAAGGGCATCATCCACCGCGACATCAAGCCCTCGAACGTGCAGATAGTCATCCAAGATGAACAGGGTATGCCCAAGGTCATTGATTTTGGGGTCGCCAAGGCCATCAGTCAGGTGCCGACGCAACGGACGCAGGTGACTGAGCAGGGCCATATCATAGGCACGCCGGAGTATATGAGCCCCGAGCAAGCAGAGATGGCCGGCCATGATGTAGATACTCGTTCAGACATCTACTCGCTGGGCGTAGTACTGTATGAATTATTAACCGGCGTACTTCCATTTGATTCAAAAACGTTTCGTGAGGGAGGGGTTGACAGTATTCGGGACATGATCCGGGAGGAAGAGACCAAGACTCCGAGTACACGACTGAGCACGATTTCAGCGAAAGAATCGACGAAGCTGGCACAGTTACGCCGCACGGATGTTCGTACGTTGGGACGCAAATTACATGGAGATCTGGATTGGATAACGATCAAGGCCATGGAGAAGGAACGGATGCGCCGTTACCAAACAGCCTACGCATTGGCCGAGGATATCCAACGGTATTTGAACTGCGAGCCAGTGCTGGTTGGGCCGCCCAGCAGAATATACCGTCTTAAAAAATTCATCCAAAAACACCGAACGGAGGCTATCGGAACTGCAGTATCAGGGATTCTACTTGCTGTTATAGCAGTCATTTATGTGATGTACATTCAGGCCGCTAATCGAAGTAAAGAGGCTGAATCTCTCGAAGATAAAAACATTCTGTCTAAGGCTATGGAATACCGTTCTAAAGGGCAGTTTCAAGAGGCCCTAGCTCAAGCTGAAACCATTCTCGAAAGCGAATATGTCGGCCCGCAAGCACGGTTGCTCCGTGCCCGGACAGTTCTGGAATTACAAGGCCCGGCTGAGGCAGTCAGCCAACTGGAGGAACTGACGAACGAAAGATATGAGATCGCATGGCAGGCCCATTTTCTCTTGGCCAGGATCTATCTCGAAACTGATCCTAGTGATACCAGGGCAATAAAGGAATATCAGCGGAGAGGAAGAGAACATCAGCAAAAGGGTGAGAGGCTGTTTTCTGAAACTGCCGAGGCCTATTTCAATCGTGCCATGTTAGCCAGAACAGTAGATAAGAGTCTTGAATACTTAGGCGAGGCACTGAAGATTGATTCAGGTCATTACCACTCTCGCAGGGCTCGATCATTGGGATACTATGCGTTGAGAGATTACCGAAATATGGAACGTGATGCAGTAGCGATGACTGCTTTGAGAGATTGGGATCCAATGGGGTACTCTCTCCTCGCAATCGCGCTGAGGGAGACCGGAGATTTCGCTGATGCCCTTAAGTATCACAGTAGGGCGATCGAGATTTCACCGGACGATGCCGAGTTTTATAATCAGCGGCGGCAGACCTACATGCAAATGGGTAATCATGAACAGGTGCTCTCGGACGCACAGGAGTGTGTCCAGCTTCAACCGAATAAGGAAATCTATCATTTTCATGTATTCTGTGCCCTTGTCGCTCTGGGCCACTCTGAGCAAGCTCAATCCAAATACGACGAAGTTTTCAACCCCAATTCGGCAAGCAGATTGCAATTCATAATGTGGGTGAGGAAATACGTATTTGATACTCTTGATGTGGGCCAATCTTGGCACGCTTCTGAAAGTAGACCGATGGGTACGGCCTTCTTACCGATGGTCGAGGCGGATGAAGACTATCGCCGATTAGCCAAGAGGGGGAAAAGGATAGTGCCTAAGGGATTTGCTCCCACTTGGTCACCCGATGGAACAAAACTGGCCTACAGCCGGGGAGTTACCGGCTTGAGTGGCATAGAAATCGTAAATCTGGAAACGGGAAAGACCCGGTTGTTGACAATTCCAGGGCGGGATCCGGTGTGGTCTCCTGATGGAGACCACATTGCCTTTGTGCGTACTCGGCAGACCCTATTACTTGCTAATCTTACCCCTGAATATGAGGCGAGAATCGGATCTGACATGCAGGCAGAGATCTGGTTTATCAGGGCTGATGGCACAGAGGAACCACATTTTCTGACCAAGGGTCACTGGCCCTACTGGAGTCGCGACTCAAAACGAATCTTCTACTATCTGACTATGAAGCTTTACTCGATTTCCATGGAAGAAGGATCTGAACCTAGGCCGATTGCCTGGTGTCCGACGAGTAGTTTTCCTGCAGTATCACCAAATGGCAAATACATTGCTCATAAGTCATACTGGTCGCCGCTTCTTCGCATTGTGGACGTATCCTCGGAATCGCTGATTGCGAGCTGGGCTGGGCTAAGAGGAATACTTTTTATAAATTGGTCGTCAGATGGTCGACAGTTGAGCGTAGGAGCTGGCCACGGTTCTGTTGCGGGACTGTGGATATATGATATGGAGGCGAGAGAAGCGTTTAAGATTTTGAGTGGTAGCATAACAATGGGTCGTTGGTCACCGGATGGGAGCCGGATGGCCTTCGCGATAGGGCCACCGTTCTTTGAAATATGGGTTGCTGACACGGAGTTACTAGCACCAAGTTGGACGTTAAGAGAACATTGCCAAGAGATGGTCGACCGCCTTACCCGCTGGATCGACACCTATCCTGAGGATACACCATACTATCGCTACCGCGCAAGCTACAATATTGACCTTGGGGATAGGGAGGAAGTTCTTAAAGACTTGAAGAAGTATACAGATCTCGTCAATGATCCAAATGACCCAAATAATCCATCAGTAGCAGCACAGGCATACGACGAAATGGCATGGAATCTGGTTGGCAGACATCAGGAGATAGTTAATCATGAATTTGCCTTGGAATTGTACCAGAAGGCGCACGAGATGCAACCGAAGGATTGGAAGTATCTTCGTGGCCTCGGCGCGGCACACTACCGCATGGGCCAATGGGAAGAAGCAATCACCAAATTAACAAAGTCAACCAAAATGGTTGATGGCGAAAACGGTCTTAATTACCTCTTTCTAGCTATGGCTCACTGGCAATTGAGCAACAAGGCCGTTGCGAAAAACTGGCACAACAAGGCAATTGAGTGGATAGAAAACAGCTATATTAAATGGTACAGTTACCGAGGGCAAATGATCTACGATCTGTACTTTGAAGCTTCGGAGCTGATGGGCATCAAAATCAAAGAGTTTTGACATTAAGAGCCTTGTACAGGTAGAAACTTAAACTGTAGTACAGTAACAGGATACCATATAAATAGCTCCATTTTTCGTTCAATAACGCTCACAGTTAAAAACAAAAATAATATATTTATAAAATTATTATCTCCTTCCATAACAACGACTTACGACCTACTAGACCCAAATAATAGCAAAATATTCGGCTCAAAACTGCACACTCCTCTAATTATAGAGGGCGGCTTTTTTTGCCTGCCCCGTGAGTTTACCCTTGATGTCAGCTTACTTGACTTTCTATCGGGGGAGACAATATGAAATATGAGATTTGAGATATGAAATACCCAACTTTAGATCACTTTAGGCACTTTAGTCACTTTAGGCACTCTTTCAATTATACTGTATTCCCG
>CAZWME010000172.1:0-8210 GCA_964634515.1 uncultured Pirellulales bacterium
CATCACCCCGACCGTAAAAGCATTGTCCTTGCCAGCGAAAACTGGCACACCGGCATAATAGGCATCGTCGCATCGAGAATAGTTGATAAATTCTATCGTCCAACGATTATGATTAACTCCGGTGCCGCTGAAAACGGCGTCGCTCATGGTTCCGCCCGTTCAATTCATGGTTTCTGTCTGTTAAGCGCAATCGAAGCCTGCTCACAGCACTTAATCCGCTTCGGCGGTCACAAAATGGCTGCCGGCATAACTATCGAAACTGAAAAAATAGACTCCTTCACAGCGGATTTCGAAGCCTACGCAAAACAAAACCTGAACGAAAATGACGTCTCCGCCAAACTTCACATCGATGCCGTGGCTCCGTTAGCTGAGTTCCGAGCAGAGATGGTAACCGAGCTGCAAATGCTCGGCCCGTTCGGGCAGGGTAATCCCAAACCTGTCTTCGCCACAAAAGGGGTTCGTCTGGCCTCTCCGCCGAGAAGAGTCGGCTCCGGACGTGAGCATCTTCAGCTTGCGATAACCGACAATACGAACACTGTGCGCTGTATCGGTTTTAGGTTCGGAAAACTGGAAAAAAAGCTGCTCGAAAACGAATTCTTCAACGTCGCCTATCAGCCGCAGCTAAATACCTACAACGGAAACACAAATGTCGAATTCATCCTCACCGACATCCAGTTCGAATAAGAGCCGCTATCTTCTCTTGACTTCCACCCTGTCAATCTTGAACTGTCCCATCGTATTGAGTAGGTTGAGAAAATCCTCAGGATTTCCACTGCCTGCCGCCAGTGTGATATGTCCGGCGTCGTAGCCGCCAAGGCCGGCGCCACTGAAGGCCGCATCCAATCCGATCCATTTGCCCCCGACATACGCCTGCGTCCAGGCATGACCCCCGAACCCATGCTGAACGGTTCTCCACTGTTCTACGTATGCCAGGCCCGTCACTACCTGGGCCGGAATGCCGACAGCGCGGCACAATGCCGCGGAAAGTACGGCGTGTTCACTGCAGTCACCCTGCTTGCTGGCCGCAACCTCTGCCGCTGAGGCATAGCCGACAGAAAGGTTCTTGTCCTCAACATAGTCCGCAACAAATGCTTCAATTTTGCTGATGGCCTCGGCAGCATCATTCACCCGGCCGACAGCCCGCTTCGCAAGATCAATTATTACTTTTTGATCACTCTCGACATATCTTGACGGTTCAAGAGCTTTGAGTGCCTCCGGGTCGCTTCCATTATAAGGAAAACTCACTCCTTTCGGTGCGACAACAGGCTCGACCGTTAAGATTAAATTACCATTATTGAGCCGCTCTACCCTCTGATTGTCGCCGGATGGTATTTTCAAATCAGCCGCTTCCTGTATCGGGCTCAAGTGATAAGTGATCGACCTGACTGAGCCAACATTACCTAAAGGTTCCGGACTTTTCATAAACATCTTGTCAACAACCTCAAGAACATCGATTTCTCCCAGTGCGAATTCTTTACTGCACGCTACCTGCTCGATAGTCATACCCATTACAGGCATAACACTTTTCTGAAGACTTAGCTCATCGTCATAATACTCAGTGCTAACCATCGGACCTATTTGCGGTAAACTTATTGTGCTCTTAACTTCTATTAACGAAACCACACGCCCAAGCAGGTCAACATTTTGCTTCGAACCAACCTTAACCTCTACGTCAACAACCTGCATCATACTCGGATCAAACGCCTTTACGTTGTATGTGGTCCCTTCTTTAAGACCGTGTTCCAAATGCAGCAGCCGCATCCCCTCGGACATTACCGCTCCATCCGGCCAATCAAACTCTACTTCCTGTTGGCCTGTTTTTACTTTTACCTTGTCCTGCTCGTCGATTGTAGCTGTCGTTTTAGTAGCCATCATCCCCATTGCCTGTTCAAGCTCGAAACCCAGTGGTTTGCCGTCGATAGTCTCAAAAGTGATTGCCCGGGTCTGGACGCTGACCGGAATTCCTGTCCGGCTAAGGGTAATCTTAAGCTCCACGGAAGTGGTAACTTTTTCATCTTCAACGTCACGCTTTTGGATAGCATAACCCACCTTTTTACCTTCCATCAAAAGGGCAAAGTACTCGATATCCTTTACCTGAGCTTCAGATACATCAATGGCCGATACGGATTCCGGTGATGAAAGTTTTGCTACTTCGGATTTATCCAGGGTGGTCTGATTTGATACCTTTGTCTGCTGTACAGATTCCTTCTGCCCGGATGTTGATTTCTTACGACAACCGACAACGTTTATAATAACCAATAAAAAACAAATCCCAAGAACACACTTATCCTTCATAATCAATTTTCCCTTCTCTAATATATGCGGATACCTTAGCCGGAAATTTTTTCTGTAAACACAGACACTTATAATACTCTCAACGTTTGCAAAAGTTCAAAGCCGGATTATAACCCGCAAAGACAATTTCTCGCCAGAATAATCACGGAACTTCTAATAAATAATCCCCCGCGAGCAACAAATATAACAAAAAACCATTTTTTTATCCCGGTAGCAGATACACTAAGGTTGCATTGCTTTTGCATCCGATTAAAATAAAAAGAAATGGATTTTAATGAATTGCTAAACCTGGTTTCTTCAGACAACGCTCGAAATATTTGTGTTGATTCCCGCAATGTAGGAGATGGCGATATCTTTGTGGCCGTCAAAGGCACCGCCTGCGACGGACACGATTTCATTGACCAGGCCCTTGATAAAGGTGCCGAATATATTGTCTGTCAACAAAATACGAAATATGCAACACGCGATACCCAATACGAGCTAATAGCTGTTGATGATTCCATAGAAGCAGCAGCCCTTCTCGCACAAACTCTCAGGGGCAATCCGACTTCTCAGCTAACGAACCTCGCAGTCACTGGTACAAACGGAAAAACCACCGTTGCCTATATGGTACGCTCCTGCATCCAGCAAGCAGGACAAAAGTGCGGCCTGCTTGGGACCGTCATTTACGATACCTGCTCAGGCAGCAGCAGCGAGGCAATCCTGACAACACCCGACTGTATGACAATCGCCGCCGGGCAGGAGCAAATGCTAAAAAACGGCGCAAAGTATATGGTCATCGAAGCAAGCAGCCATGCACTCTCGCAAAACCGTCTGGCAGGCATTAGCTTCAAAGCCGCCGCTTTCACAAACCTGGCCGGAGATCATCTGGACTATCATAAAACCGAAGAAGATTACTTGGCTGCAAAGACCATCCTTTTCTCCGCTCTTTCAAAGGATGCCACAGCGGTATTGAATAAACAATCTCCACATGCCGAATCAATCGCCAGGCAGACCGACGCCAAAATCTTATGGTACTCCATTGACGCCCCGGCGGACATCATCGCCCATATCGAATCGATGGACACCGGTGGAACGGTTTTCAATATGGAATACGCCAGCCAATCTGCTATCGTAACAACACCCCTGCTTGGTCAGTATAATGTCAGCAATTGCCTGGCGGCAGCCGGCTTATGCCTTGCCACCGGCTTCGATTTGGAAACGATAGCCGCCGGCCTGTCAGCTTTGAAAACGATACCGGGCCGACTTGAAAAAATCGATTACTCCGGTGACTTTTCCGTACTGGTCGATTACGCACACACCGACGATGCCTTGAAAAACGTCCTCTCGACATTAAAGCCGCTCTGCAAAGGCAGGTTAATAGTCGTTTTCGGCTGCGGCGGAGACAGAGACAAAACAAAACGCACGCGTATGGCCCAGGTGGCCGAACGATTAGCTGATTTTATTATCGTTACCAGCGACAACCCACGAACCGAAAATCCCGACGAAATCATAAAAGACATCATCACCGGCTTCGAAAATCCGGATTCGCAAACAATTGTAATTGAGCCGGACAGAAAAAAAGCCATCGCCTCGGCCATAAGAACCGCCGGCAAAAATGATATCGTCCTGATAGCAGGTAAGGGCCACGAAACTTACCAGATAATCGGAAAGCAGAAGTTCGATTTCAGCGATAAACAAATCGCTATGGAGTGCCTGACCACAAAACAGATTTGATCGTCAGGTCAGGAGAAAGGGTGAATGGCTGGTTTTTGTTCCTTCTATGTATAGACCAGCTTTTTCACTTCTTTTTCTATACTATGCGAAAGCTTGTCTGTCTCTACATCCAAGTCATAATCCATTTGAAGACCCAGCCAAAACTGCGGCGAATTGCCAAAATAGTGGGCTAAACGAAGTGCCGTGTCCGCCGTTACGCTTCTTTTGCCATGAATGATCTCATTTATTCTTCGAGGAGACACTCCCAAACATCGGCCAAGCTGATTCTGGCTTATCTTCAAAGGCTTTAAGAATTCTTCGAAAAGCACCTCACCGGGATGTAAAGGAGGAATCTTGCTCTTACCCATTTTTTCACCTCAATGATAATCTGTAATTTCTACTCCGAATGCATTATTATCTACCCACTTAAAATAAATCCGCCATTGATCATTAATACGAATGCTATATTGTCCTTTTCTTTTACCGGATAATTTTTCCAGTCGGTTAGCCGGCGGGATTTTCAAATCACTTAGTGTTTTACTCCTGCCAATCATGCGCAGTTTCCTAAAAGCTGCTTTTTGAATATCACGAGGCAGCTTCCGGGAATATTCCCGGCCGAAGATTTTCTCTGTTTCTTTACATTTGAAGGTTTTAATCATAAACCAGTTAAATCATATAACGCATAACGTTATTAGTCAAGATTAATTTTCAAATATTCGTAATTTTTTAAAAAGAACGAAATGTTGTGCACACGATTTAACATCTCCGATGATTTCAAAATCCTTGACCATCTACAAAATTATAGCATAATTACTTATATTACATCAACAATCGCTTATCTCGCTGAAAATACATAATTTGATTATCGAAAAACTAAAATGAAAGAATTTCCGATATCAGCACTGGCTCAGATAATAAATGCCAAGCCGGTCGCAAAAACCGGCATTTTCACAGGCGTAAGTATAGACTCGCGAACGACCAAAGCCGGTGATTGTTTCTTTGCAATCGCCGGCGAAAACTTCGACGGCCATGACTACATAACCGATGCCTTCGCAAAAGGCGCCTCTTGTGCCGTAGTCAACAAAGACATCGAAAATAAAAAAATTGCCGGTAAATCCATATTCAAAGTCCCCGATACTGTAAAAGCCCTCGGAGATCTTGCAAGCCGATACCGCAGGCAAGCCGGCTTTAAAGTGGTTGCGATAACCGGCTCGGCGGGCAAAACAACAACAAGACAAATAGCTTATCAGGCTTTAAGTCAGCGGTTCCGCGTACATCAGTCGCCTAAGAATTTTAATAACAACATCGGCCTCCCACTAACCTTGCTTGGAGCAGAGCCGGACTGCCGGATTGTCATTGCCGAACTCGGCAGTAATCATCCCGGCGAAATAGCCTGCCTTACTCGTATCGCCGCCCCGAACATCGCAATTGTAACTAACGTTCACCCGGCCCACCTGGAAGGATTCGGAAGCCTCCAAACAATTACCCAAGAGAAGCTGTCCATCTCTGAAGGACTTACCCCAGACGGCGTTTTTATAATCAACGCCGACTTCGACGAATTGGTAAGCACCTGCCGAGCCAAAGGAATTAAATTCGTAACGTTCGGAAAATCAAACGGCGCCGACTATCAGGGACAAAATATCAGATACGAAGCCTCCTCCAGCCAATTCACTATCGACGGTAAACAGGTGCACTTACCATTGCCCGGCCCGGGAAACCTCGAAAACACACTTGCCGCCTGGGCTGTTTGCAGCCAATGTGATATAAGTATCGATGATTTCGCACAGGCCGTCAGTAACCTCTCACCAGTTTCCATGCGTACTGAACTTTTGCAAATCGGAACGCTCACGATTTTGAGCGATTGCTACAATGCAAATCCAGCCTCAATGAAAAATGCCCTGAATATATTAGCCGGCCTCGACCCAACCCGAAAACGCCGATTGGTCTTCATCTGCGGTGATATGGCTGAACTTGGTACACACTCCGAACGCCTTCACACCGAGCTGGGCACATCTGTCGCAATGGCCAAAGTTGAGCTGCTGATAGCTGTCGGAAAGTTTGCTAAAATCACCGCAGAAGCCGCTAAAACAGCCTACGAACACAATTTAGACTCCCGCCGGGTGGGGCCAATGCAAATAAAATGTTTCGAAGATACTCCTTCCGTCTGTAATAATCTGCATGAATCCATAAAAGATTACGATATACTATTAGTGAAAGGTTCACGTACGGCCAGGCTGGAAACAGTCGTCGAGAAACTAAAAGAGCTTTTCTCGTGACCGGATTCACTGGTCACGGGACACGGATTACGAAATGATTTACCACTTGTTATGGTATCTGCGGGATGTTTTTACGCATCGGTTCGGCTTCTATGCCTATCAGAACGTGATGTTTCGCTCGGTATCAGCCATACTGACCAGCCTGCTTATCGCACTGCTGATCGGCCCTAAAATCATTCGCTGGCTGATGCGAAAAAAAATCGGCGACAGGCCTGAATTTCACCACGCCACTCTCAACGAGCTGACAAAAGAAAAGGCAAACACACCCACTATGGGCGGGCTGATTATCATCTTTACGACCTTGGCATCCACTTTACTTTGGGCGGACCTGTGGAACCCAGTCGTTCAAAAGGGTATCTTTTTGGTGATTTGGTTCGGGGCACTCGGCGGTGTTGACGACTGGCTGAAGCTCACCGCATCAGCACGTCATCGAAGCAGGAACGGACTGCACCCCTGGGAAAAGCTCATCTTTCAAATCGCCGGAGCGGTACTGATAGCATCGTTCCTGTACCTCGATTTTGCCAGGTTAGGACCTAACGGCGAGCCAGTCGTACCCGACGGCATCAGATTCTGGATGCCTTTCTACAAGCACAGTTTGCCACTGGCCAATTGGATGTTCATACTGATAGCGATTTTTTACCTCTCGGCCACCAGCAATGCCGTCAACCTGGCCGATGGTATGGACGGATTGGCCGCCGGCTGCGTCGGGATGGTTGCTCTGGTGCTTGCAATTCTCTGCTATGTCGCTGCTGAAACTATGTCCCGAACCACCCCGGTTACCTGGGCAAGTTATCTTCTGCTGCCTGCAATACCACAGGCCGGAGAGCTCAGCATCTTTTATTCGGCAATCCTGGGCGCCGTCCTCGGCTTCCTGTGGTTCAACTGCCACCCAGCCCAGACCTTTATGGGGGACGTGGGCTCACTTCCTTTAGGCGCCGCAATGGGATACGGTGCGTTGGTAACACGAAACGAGATTCTGCTTCTGATTATTGGTGGCATATTCGTTATCGAATTGCTCAGCGTAGTCTTTCAGGTCAGCTATTTCAAATACACCGGAGGCAAACGCCTGTTCAAATGCGCACCTATACATCACCACTTCCATCTTGTCGGCTGGAGTGAACCCCAGGTGGTAGTGCGCTTCTGGCTTTTGGCCGCCGCCTTTGCAGCCCTTGCCCTGGCAACACTAAAAATCCGCTGACGTCTCCGACAGACACCAAAACATGAAAAGGAAAACCTGCGAGCTAATCCGGGGCCGATAAATGTCCCTCCCCTTGCTTGACAAAAACCAGGCCGTTGTGATAAGTTTGTGATGCCCGATAATCTCAACAAATGAAGTCCTTTATCAAATAACTAATCCGAAGCAAAACCTGACCGAGAAAATCCCCACGCCAAAATCTTAAGTTCTAATTAACTTAAGCCGACTTTATCCATGAGATATCCCAGCCTTTTCAATTTATAAAAGTAGCTGCGGGTGGATTGCGAAAAATTCGTAAAGACATAGGAGTAGCAATGATCAGAGCAAAAGACATTATGAGTACAAATGTAATTAGCGTTAAAAAAGACGACTCGATATTTGATGCCGTAAAACTGCTGGTGGAAAAAAACGTATCAGGCCTGCCCGTCGTCGATGATGATATGAACTTAACGGGAATTCTTTCAGAAAAAGATGTTGTCGATTTGTTCTATGAACATGAACAGGCTGATAGTAAAACAGTTGGTGACTATATGACACATCCTGCGGTCTGCTTTGACGAAAACAATGCCCTGCTTAATGTATGCAACTTTTTGGTAAAGAATATCTTTAGAAGAGTTCCGGTAACATCAGGCGGTAAGCTTGTTGGCATAATCAGTATTCAGGATATTCTCAGCTCAGTATTACAGTTAAAACAGGAAAAAGTGGTCGCCGCTAATTAAAAAACAAAAATATTTCCGCCTTTATCTTAC
>CAZWME010000173.1:0-8201 GCA_964634515.1 uncultured Pirellulales bacterium
TAGATAACGAAGATTGCTGCGCTGCGCTGCTAAGAAAATAAACGTTTTTCATATTGTAAAGATTGAGATTGCTCCCCGACAGAAAGTCAAGTTAGCGTATATCGAGGACAAGCTCAACGGTTGCGCACGCAATGACATATTTTGCTTATTTTCCTTGACGGGGATGCGGGTAGTTTGGTATAGATAGTATTATGAACAAGGCAAGAGGTTTCAGCCCGTTAGAAAGAAGAATTTCTAATGTGGCTCGTAGAAGATTTCTAACGGGCTTCACGTTAATAGAGCTGCTGGTGGTGATTGCGATTATTGCGGTATTGATGGCGATTTTGATGCCGGCACTGAACCGGGCCAGAGAGCAGGGCAAACGCGCATCGTGTCTAAGCAATTTGAAGCAAATGACACTTGCGTGGATTATGTATGCGGATGATAACGACGGCAAGATTGTGAGCGGCAATACAAGCCTCGGAGGTCATAATAAAGACGGCGACTGCTGGGTATATTGGCCGGGCCAGGACGCTTCGGAAGAGTCGCAAATAGACGGTATCCAGGAGGGATTGTTGTTTCAATACTGTCCGAGCTTAAAGCTCTATAAGTGCCCGACGGGCGTGCGGGGAGAGGTGGTGACATACGCCATAGTTGACGCTATGAATGGTCATGACGCTATACCCGGGGCTGAGGGGCAGATCATTAAAAACAGGATGCAAATTCGCAGGCCGGGGGAAAGGGCTGTTTTTGTCGATGAGGGCCGATTGAGTCCGTCGAGCTGGACGGTTAATTATGACAGGGAACTGTGGTGGGACGGGATTACTGTACGCCACGGTAATGGAACGAACTTCTCTTTTGCGGACGGGCACAGTGAATACTGGAAGTGGATGGACCCACGGACAATAAAGTTCGCGCGAGGTGAAATAAGCGCTTCGGCTTCGGTGCCGGATAATGAGGATTTGTACAGAGTGCAGAAGGCTGTTTGGGGGGAATTAGGTTATACACCGAGCCGTTAACAAGTATGGTTTTTCATGCCTATTGCGGTGTCGGATAAAGGAGGAGATGCATCATCGATATGTCAGAGAAGGATTCTACGGCAACAGTAATGATTCGGCGTCCCGCAATCAGTTAGGGGCAAGCTTACGCAGGAATTACAAGTTACAGCATGGGCACCTATGGCACAAGCCCTTAATCGATGTCGGCAATATCGCTTTGGGGCTTGCCGACGAGGTAGATTCTGTTTTTGCCGCTTCGTTTTGCCTCCAGCAGTGCCGTGTCGGCCTGCTGAAACAGCTCCTGTATTGTCGAACCATCGCGGGGGAAACTTGCCAGCCCGCCGCTTATAGTCAGGACACCCTTGCCCTCCGGGCCTAATCCCGCAAGCGGTGTCAATTCGGATTTCTCCAATTCTCTTACGAACCGCTTTGCAATAAAGATAGCTTCAGTAGGATGGTCGGCCCTTGTAGAGCGTCTCTCGTCAGGAGCACCAGCGGGTTTGGCCTGGGGATCATCCCAGAAAACAACTGCAAACTCGTCCCCTCCGATGCGACCGACAACATCATGGCTGCGACAACAACGCTGCATTAAAACAGCGGCCTGTTTTAAGACCTCGTCACCGACATAATGACCGTAAACGTCATTGTAATGCTTGAAGTTGTCGATATCAAAAACAAGCAGTGTTACCCGTCCATTTTCCAAAGCCGCTCGTTCAATAATCTGCCGGGAAAATTCCCAGATATATCTCCTGTTTTTCAAACCGGTTAAATCATCCTCGGTAGCCAATCTTTCCAGTTGTTTAATTTTCTCTTCAATTTTGGCATCAACAGGCACATAGAGACCGACTTTGCCCGCGCTGCGGTTTTCAGCGGTTATAACGGACTCGTAAAATCTGTCCAGGTGAATGGGGCAAATCAAATAATCATCCGCCAGATTCGTACCATTGCAGTTGGAACCGAGAAGCTGAATTGCTATCGGCTCTTCATACATCCGGGCCAGAAGAATAATTTTCGCATCGCTGCCGGCCCGCAAGGCTCTGAGGGCCGAACTTAATTTTGCGGAGGTCCCAGCCATCACAATGCCGATTGCTGCAAAATCACTTTTTGCCGCCGCACTGACAGCATCAAGCATATTGGGGCAGAGTTCATATCGCTCATCCGTAATGTTACCGACATCCAGGAATGCTTTACCAATGTCGCCGACAAGCAGAATTTTCTGCGCCCCCTCGACTTCGCGCGGGGCAGGTTTTCGGTTGGAAGATGTATTATAGCTATTCATCTGACTGAGCCTCAAGTAAAGCATCTAATTCGTCTTTAGTAGTACGAAATTCATCTTTACGAAAGCCGGATGCCCTGCGATTTTCTTTTTCTCCTGGAAAGCGAATCTTTCCGCCGGCCAGCAATTTCATCAGCACCTCTTCAATTTCAGCGGGCTTGTCTATCAAGTAAGCCCCTGATTCAATTGCATCAAGGATTAGCCTTCGTTTGCGAACCAGGTCTCTATCAGCAAGACAACAGCACCTATAACCCTTCACGCGGGCCATATGGAAAAATCGTCCCTGCTCTCTGCTTAATAGCCCGACTCGGCCGATAATCAGAACGTTCGGGCTTTCTATTTTCGCCAAATCACCGACAGCCGAATAGATATTATCGCACAGAACAAACTCAACGCCGAGGCGTTCAAGTATATTCTTCGCCCGCCGGACAAACTCATCTTTCAAGCTGCCGACTAAAATCACCAGCAGGGGCAAATTAGAATCACCCTTTGACACTGTCAAAAGCCCTCATTTAATAAATAGCAGTAACAAGGCCATAAAAGCGCAAAGAAGATGCCTCCAGCCAAACTTTATATTAACAAAATCTACGGAAAAGTCAACTCAAATCACCCCAAACAGCAGTTAATTCGGCATTCGATGTTCAATAACCGGAAATATCATTTACAAGCACCGAAAAAAGATTAATTACTCGGCAGGCTTTCCAGATTCTTTTTGACTTGTTCGGCACAGAAACTGGACGGATACAAATCGATGAAACTCTCGAGAGTTGTTCTGGCATCCGCCAAAAACTTTATCTTCTGCTGTGAATTCGACTGGTTCTGATACAGACCAATTTTCAAAAGCCCTAATTCATACAATGCGAGCATCCCGCCATCGGTTTTGCCAAATTCTTTATGCAGCCGGCTTAATTTCTCGGTTCGTTGCAGCTCGTCGGCAATTAGTTTTGCCTGAGCCAACAGAATATTATCACGAAGGCGGTCTTTATCATCCATTTGTTCCAGCAATCTGTCGAGGCGCTGAGAATAGTCGGAAGCGTATGAATTCAGCATGACAAATTCCGCCAGCCGTCCGTTTGCCCCTTGCTCATCTGTTCTATTCTCAGGCCCAATAAGCATCCGCAACTGGTCTATTCGTCTTTGCAGCTCGTCTAACTTCGGCAATGTCATAACAGAATCGGCCGGAAGATGAAACAGGCCGAATAACGACTCATCCGACGGCTGTTCTTTTTCGAGCAGTTTAGATCGTTCAGCCATCAACATGGTCTCGGCCTGGACAAGCAGTTTGTCCGCCTGTTCAAACTTGCCCTGGCCGGCCCAATGTTTTGCGATACGCCACCGGGCCTCTATTGATTCGGGACTATTGCCGAATTCACTGTACAGCCGATACCATATCTCGCGTGACCTTTCGTAGGGATAATCGCTGTAGAAATGCAAAATTTCCTTTTGCCCAAGCACATTGATATCCGGGCCGTATTCGCTTAAAAGTGCTTTGCAGTACAGGGCTATCGGCATCCGATTGCTGTTGGAACGTTTATTTATAAACAAATCATACTGCCCAAAGAGCCATTGTCTTTTCGCCTGGTACTGCAGCTCTTGAGGCACTGTAAGCCAGCTTGGCCAGGTGTCGTAGCTTAATTTAATCTGGATTTCTTTTTTAAGTTCCGCCCGCAGTGCTATCGGGTCAGCAGGATAGAAAAAACCTTCGAGGTATTTCTTG
Organism: uncultured Pirellulales bacterium; assembly: GCA_964634515.1. Lineage (GTDB taxonomy): Bacteria > Planctomycetota > Phycisphaerae > Sedimentisphaerales > Anaerobacaceae > NIOZ-UU13. The sequence goes on from CAZWME010000173.1 coordinate 3,971, forward strand.
ATAATAGGATCTTTCGTCGTTCTGTCCAGCGTTTCGGTGATACTTTGGTCGTAAAATTCACTGACCTGCTCCGGGTTATTTTTTGCCACATAAAGCTGATAGTCTAATTCGTCGAAGCCGATTGTTACTTCGAAGATAACAACAGCCAACACGAGCGTAATGGTCGTAAATATCCAGACAAGACCCGGGCGATAACGTGTAAAGTGGCCTATGCCGAGAACAAATCCAGCAATCGTTAAGGCATCAACCCAGGCAAAAATCCAGGGTGCGAAAGAAAAACCCCATTTAATAGGTTCTACTCCCCTGACTCCTCCGAAGTATGCCCAGTAAATAAGCTGCGGGGCAGTGCATAATGCTATCGCAACAAAACGAGAACGAAAACGAAGAGGCCGGCACGCAACTGCAATACAACTAATTAATAAACATATTGCAAAACCCGGCAAATTTGCCAGGAAAAACACCGCTAATATCAAAATAAAACTAAAGCCAAAGCTCATAAGCTGTGAAATCAAGACAGGAACAATCGACATAATCCCCATAAGCAGCCCTAAAACAACAATCTGCCAGAGGTATTCGAAAATGCTCACTCCGCTTATGACAGTCTGGCCCAAATGCCAGAATCCCGGTCTTGTAGCCGTTTGAATATCGAATGACCAAAACGAGCCGGTTGCAATTTTGGACCAGAAAAAACAAGTCATACCAAAAGCTACAACAGCAAGCAGCCAGCATCTCTGAACATTCTTATGGCTGTAGTGGAGCGTGGGGCCAACAGCCATAAAAGACTTCGAGACCGCTATCGGCGCCTTCTCTGTCTCTTTATTATCCATAAGCCTCACTTCGTCGTAACTCGTGACCCTAGTCCACAACTACAACTGCAAGCAACAAGAGACTGGGCATGGTTTTATGTTCCTTCACCGCTGCTGGCAAGGTACGCAATCTGCTCGGGTGTAAGTTTGTCTATATCGATAAACATTGACTTGAGTTTGAATTTGCTCACCTGCTGTTCTATCTCAATGGGAACATCATGCACGGCAACAGAAAGCTTACCACGTTTTTTTACCACATATTCAGACTGCAGCGCCTGGGTAGCAAAGCTCATATCCATCACACTTGCCGGATGTCCCTCAGCGGCGGCAAGGTTAATTAACCGCCCTTCTGCCAGAAGATAAATCCGCTTGTTATTCTTTAAGATATATTCATCAACGCAATGCCGCACATTACGGGTCAGCTTTCTGCTGAGCTTTTTCAGGGCCGGTATATCTATTTCTACATTGAAATGCCCGCTGTTTGCAACGACTGCTCTGTCTTTCATCGCGCGGAAATGCTCGGCCCGTAAAACATGTTTATTACCGGTAAGTGTTACAAACAGCTCGCCGACTTTCGCGGCCTTTGCCATCGGCATAACTTCAAATCCGTCCATCGCGGCCTCAAGGGCCTTTACAGCGTCAACTTCCGTAACGATAACGATTGCTCCCATACCTCTTGCGCGCATAGCAAAGCCGCGTCCGCACCAGCCGTAGCCGGCGACAACAACCTTTTTTCCGGCCATCAGAAAATCGGTCGCTCGAATAATACCGTCAACGGTTGACTGGCCGGTGCCGTAGCGATTGTCGAACAAATGTTTAGTAGCGGCGTCGTTTACCGCAATGACGGGAAATTTCAACTTCCCCTTGTTTGCCATCGCACGCAAACGAATAACTCCCGTAGTGGTCTCTTCCATACTTGCAATAATCCGTGGAGCATCTTTTTTTCTTCGAGTATGTAACTCGTTCACCAAATCAGCACCGTCATCGAATGTAATAACAGGTTTATGGTCAATTGCAGAGTAAATATGCTTGTAGTATGTGGTCCGATTTTCGCCGCATATTGAAAAAGTCGCTATCTTGAAATCCTTCACTAATGAGGCCGCCACATCGTCCTGCGTACTGAGCGGATTCGATGCACAAAGAGCAACATTTGCTCCGCCGGCCTTGAGTGTCCTAACGAGATTCGCAGTCTCTGCTGTTACATGCAGACACGCCGAAACATTCATACCTTTCAATGGCTTACTCTTTGCAAACCGCTTGCGTATCGCCGCCAGAACCGGCATATCATTATCCGCCCAGAGAATACGCTTTTTACCACCAGCCGCTAATGACAAATCAGCTACATCATACTTCATCTAATAATCCTTTCAAATATGAACAAGATGTACAAATATAGACCCGAACGACAGCGATTGCAAGCCTTATCTTCTCCGGCAAAACCAAACGCCTAAGAAAATTGCTCTGGAAATGGTTGTACAAAGACGGGATTTTGTGTTTAATATTTAAGATATGAACAGGCTCTGTATATTCATGGGCATGATTGTCTTTGGCTGGATTGGATGGTGGATAGGAGCCAAATTCGGTGGATTCATGACCGCCTTTTTAGTCAGCACCCTCGGCAGCATTGTCGGAGTCTATGTAGGCTGGCGTATCAACCGCGATTACCTAAGCTGAAACTCCGTTGAATCATCGAGGAACCGGCAATCGGTCAGCGCCACGCAAGAGACTGGACGAGCATTGAAGAAGCGACGGGAACTTTTTATACGGGCAGAAGCAGTCTGTCCCCCGCCAGAGGCATGTGGGGACAAGCTTTCCCGTTTTATGACTGCCTCGGCAGATATAATCATTGTTGGCTTGTTGAATAATCAAATAGGTTAATTGGAGGCAATGAAATGACAAGAGACCCTATCGAAGAAGCAAGGCGAATATTGATCGACGCTGCACCAAAGGCTTCGAAGGTATTCTTGAAGCACTATGCGGGTGAAGGAGAATTGATGGTACCAGAACTGGTTCTTAAAGCTGCGCAGAAGCTCCCGTCAACAGGTCCTATCCGCCGAAAAAACGATAACAAAGCGATCAAGGCAATCAGCTATCTCCTTGATGATGTCAACGAATCCGATCCGAGAAAGGAAGAGATCAAAAGGTTGTTTGATAGTGCGTATTCGCGCAGAATCCCAAAGACATGATTCTATGGGCAAGGCTATAAGCACACCTAACAAGTCATAACAGTGGATTCAGTAAACCTCGCCGCTCAAAGTTGACGTTCGAGGTCCGGTGGATTGGCTTTGACCCATTTTATATTAGCTGTATAATCATTGTTATGTTAGGAGAAAATAAGACATGAAGGACACAATTATCGATATTCGTCAAAAGATTGCAAATTTAGCATATAAAAATGAGGAGCACGTTCGTTTATCTTTAGTTGTGCGAGTGTTGCAGAAATTGGGATGGAACATATGGGATCCTTGCGAGGTTAATTCTGAATATAATGCGACGCCCCATGAAGACAGCAAGCGAGTCGATATAGCTCTTTTTTTAACACCACGGCGACCGGATGTATTTATTGAAGTTAAGGCCATTGGTAAAATTACGAGCGATTCACTACAAAGAGCAGAACTTCAATTGCGGGACTATAATAGAGATAATACGGCATCTTTTAGCATAATTACTGACGGACGAATCTGGCGATTTTATCTGTCACAAAGCGGTGGGAAGTTCGAAGAGAAATGCTTTAAGGTGGTCGATTTATTAACTGACGATTTGGATGGTATTGAGGTTTCACTATGCACATTCCTCAAGAAATCTGAAATTGAAAACGGCAATGCTGTCCGCGAAGCACAAAAATACCGGCTATTAAACGACATACAAAGGGCAATGGAAGACTCGCTGCCTCAAGCAAGAAGAGTGATTTTAGAGCCGCCATACCCAAGTTTGCCAGACGCACTTATTGAATTAGTAGCTGAGGAGGGCTTTATGGTTACTGTTGAAGAGGCTCAAGATTGTATTAAAGCAACAACGAATAGAATACCGTCTCCCTTGCGGCAACCGCTTGCTCCACCAATAAAGAATGTGTCTGCTAATAAACCTCCAACATATGTTGGAAATACGTTAGAGACAGTAATTCGTCCTCCTGATGAGCCACCTAATCTCAGTTTTACGAAGATTATTCAAGCGACATTTGGAAATCAAAGTATGAATAAATGGAATGCATTGGTGCGTTGTGCGGTAAAAGAGGCATTACAAAAAAATATGTCTATAAGCAAATTGAAAAGTCTTTTACCATGTGTGGAAGAAGGGCAAAAAAATGTCGAGGGTTACCGCCCACTGCCGGGCACGAATGTTTCAGTACAAGGTGTTGCTGCGCATAATGCATGGCCTTTAGCTTTACTTATAGCCAAAGAGCTAAATGTTGAAATAACGGTTAG
>CAZWME010000174.1:0-8159 GCA_964634515.1 uncultured Pirellulales bacterium
GGTAGATGTCGGGAACAGCGAACGGCTCTGGAATGACTATGCACACCCGCCCAAGGTCGAGGTTGAAACTGTTGAATCGAGCGATGTGATTATGCTGTTCGGCGGAACGGACTTTGATCACTGGAGAGTGGGAGAAGGCAAGGACATAGGATGGAAGCTTGTTGACGGTGCAATGAAGATTACACCTAAGAGCGGCAGCATAACGACGAAGCGGGATTTTCGGGATTTCAAGATGCACGTTGAGTTCAATACACCGCAAATGCCGCCGAATGTTAAGGGTCAGGGTCGGGGAAACAGCGGAATCTATATTCAGCGCCGCTATGAGCTGCAAATTCTCGACTCCTACGGTCTGGAACCGAAAAACAATGACTGTGGGTCGCTTTATACATTTAAAGCGCCGGACAAGAATGTGTGCAGAATGCCGGGCAGATGGCAGAGCTACGATATTATTTTTCATGCTGCGAAGTACGATGGTAGCAGGAAAACTGATAAGGCTCGTATTACCGTATGGCATAACGGCGTTCTAATTCATGATGATGTCAAACTGGATAATAAAACAGGCGCCGGGCGGCCAGAAGGGCCGGAGCCGGGCCCCATCCTGCTTCAGGACCACGGCAACGAGGTGATGTTCCGCAATATCTGGATATTTCCACTGTAGTGTGAAAAGTAACGATTGCCGTTTTTAATTAGTTTCCAGGTTAAGGTATAAAGAGCAGAAGAAAATTTGAATTGCGTCTCAACTTCTGCAGGTTATAATGTATAAACGGTTTTAGCTCGTCGTTAAGAGCGCATTTTTCTTAGTGTAAGTTGTTATAGTGAGAACGGTTATATTGATTTGACAATCTAACCGGAGGAAATTGCAATAGGATAATGCTTATAGGCATTATTTCCTGATAGTAAGAATTTGTTTTACGGAAAGCTTGAAGAGAAATTTTTTATAAGGAGAATGACAAATGGCAAGACCTGTAACTCTTTTCACAGGCCAGTGGGCTGATTTGCCGCTGGAAGAATTAGCTAAAAAAGCAGCGAACTGGGGTTATGACGGTATGGAACTGGCCTGCTGGGGCGATCACTTCGAGGTTGACAAGGCTTTGGCAGATGACGGCTATTGCAAGGCCAAGCGAGAAATGCTGAAGAAACACGGCCTTGAGGTTTATGCAATATCGACACATTTGACTGGCCAGGCGGTTTGTGACAACATTGACGAACGTCATAAGATGATTTTACCGCCGGATGTATGGGGAGACGGCAAGCCCGAGGGTGTTCAGAAACGTGCTGCTGAGTCTGTGATTAATGCCGCCAAGGCAGCCAAGAAGCTTGGTATAGAAGTAGTTAATGGTTTTACGGGCAGCTCAATATGGCACATGCTTTATTCGTTCCCTCCGGTCACTCCTGATATGATTCAGGCCGGTTACGATGATTTTGCCAAGAAATTTACACCCATCATGGATGAATTCAAGAAGCTGGGTATTAAATTCGGCCTTGAGGTGCATCCGACGGAGATAGCTTTCGATATTGCCTCAGCCCAGCGTGCTATCGAAGCAATCGGTGGGCACGAGTGCTTCGGCTTCAACTATGATCCCAGCCATCTTGGCTATCAGGGTGTTGATTACGTTAAATTCATCCGCACTTTCGGGGACCGTATTTTCCATACTCATATGAAAGACGTATGGTGGGGTCACGGGGACGGTACCGTTGGTGTATTCGGCGGTCATACCGAATTTGCAGATCCTCGCCGCTACTGGGACTTCCGCTCAATCGGTCACGGTGATATTAATTTCGAGGAAATCATCGTAGCGCTTAATGATATCGGTTACCAGGGCCCGCTTTCCATTGAGTGGGAAGACAGCCGGATGGACCGTGAGCATGGAGCAGCGGAGGCCTGCGGATTCATTAAAAAGGCCGACTTCAAGCCGTCGCAGGTTGCTTTCGATTCGGCGTTTGAAGAGAAATAGCGATTACAGAAAGGTTTATTATGGCTCATAGAATCGCATTGGGCCGACGAGAGTTCTTAAAGAAAGACGCCGGCGCCACTGTGGGGGTGATGGGGTTTCCGTATATTGTTTTTTCGTCGGCTTTGGGTAAGGCCGGCAAAGTGCCGCCGAGCGAACGAATTACTATGGGCTGCATTGGTGTAGGCTGGCAGGGCGGCAGTAATATGAACTCATTCCTTCGGGAAAGAAATTTTCAAATTGTTGCCATCTGCGATGTTGACAAAAACCATCTTCAAGGCGCTGTCAATCGAGTCAACGGTCAATACAAAAACAAAGACTGTTCGGCTTATGCGGATTATCGTGAGCTGCCGGCGCGCAAGATACGCTTTAACCCCCAAACCGAAGAAATACTTGATGACCAGACAGCAACGAGTTTGCTCGGAAAATCAATGCGCAGTCCGTGGCACTTGTGAAATAAGTTTTTGATTATTGAAATGAGTAAACTCGTTGCTTATTTAATTTGATATGATTTTATGAATTTTGGGCAGGAAGGTTTTAAATCAGTTTCCATTTGGTTGCGAAGCAGAGGAGTTTTTATGATAAGGCACAAAGAAATTAATCCGCCGCGGCGGATTAATCGTCGTCAATTTATCAAAAGAGCAGCCGGCACCGCAGCGGCTGTTGTGAGTTTTCCGTATATTGTTCCTGCGTCTGTTTTCGGTCGGGCCGGCGGTACCGCGCCGAGTGAGCGGATTACGCTGGGCTTTATCGGTGCGGGCAAGCAGAGTAAGCATCTGATGCGGTCTTTTCTGAATTCGCCCGATACACACGTTCTGGCTGCCTGTGACGTTGATAAACTAAAGCTGGCACGCGGAAAAAAAATAGTCGAAGACCACTATGCCCGCAAGAACGGCGGCTCATATAAAGGCTGTGATACCTACGGAGATTTTCGACGGCTTCTTTCCAGAGATGATATTGACGCGGTTGTGATTTCCACGCCGGACCATTGGCATGCCATTACTGTTATTCAGTCTGCTATGGCCGGCAAGGATATTTACTGCGAGAAACCGCTTTCGCAAACTATCGTCGAGGCGCGGTCTATGGTCAATACGGTCAGACGTTACGGGCGGGTCTTTCAGACCGGCAGCATGCAGCGTTCGGACTGGCACTTCCGCTTAGGGTGCGAGCTGGTTCTTAACGGTTATATAGGAGATTTACAACACGTAACTGTTGGCGTTGGCGGTCCGCCCGAGGATAAACCGCTTCCGGTAGAAGCCGTGCCTGATTATCTCGACTGGAATATGTGGTTAGGCCCGGTGCTGCTGAGACCTTATAACTCGGAGCTGTCACCGCATCTGAGCTTTGACGGCTTTCCTCACTGGCGTCACCACAGCAGCTTCGGCGGCGGCGGGATGACCGACTGGGGGGCGCATCACTTCGATATCGCCCAGTGGGGTATGGGTATGGACGAGAGCGGTCCGGTAGAAATTATCCCTCCCGACGGTAAGGATTACAAGGTTCTTACTTATAAATATACCAGCGGTGTTACTATGACCCGCGATAGCGCCAACGGAGTTTTGTTTACCGGTACCGAGGGCAAGGTGGAGGTCAATCGCGGGCATATTCGTACCTGGCCTGATAATCTTAAGAATCAGCAGCTCGGTCCCAATGAAATACATCTTTACGAAAGCAGAAATCATTATGTTGACTGGCTGGATGCCGTCCGCAAACGCAGCAGGCCGATTTGTGATATAGAGACCGGCTGCCGTTCTGTAGGTGTTTGCCATTTGGGTAATATAGCGTACAAACTTGGCAGGCCGCTCAAGTGGAATCCCAAAGACGAGGTGTTTGTCGGTGATGCCGATGCCTGCCGATTGCTGTCACGGCCGATGCGCAGCCCGTGGCACTTGTAAATGATTAATGATAAGTGATTAATGATTATTGAAAACGAGTTGTTGTTTTTGGAAATATATTCGAGAAAAGCGAAAGGAATAAAAATGAATAAGATGCGAAAACTAATTTGTATTGCACTTTTGGGACTATGGTGTTTTGTATTGCCTTTGAGCACTTTGCAGGCGGCTTCGCCGACCAAGCTGCGGGAGGTAACCGCCGAAGAGGTGCAAAAGATAGAAAGAGCAATACCGAGAAGGGCGACTATAAGAATATCCGAACCTCGAAAACTGCTGGTATTCTGGCGGTGCGAAGGATTTTTCCACACATCGATTCCCGTGGTTAATAAGGCACTCGAATTGATGGGTGAAAAGACCGGGACATACGATGTAGTTATCACCGATGATTATTCGGTGTTCACTGCTCAGAAGCTCAGGCAGTTCGACGCGGTGTGCCTGAATAATACGACGGGGCTGAAGTTTGATCCCAAAGAGACCCCTGAGCGTTGTAAGGCGTTGATGGATTTTGTCAAGAGCGGCAAAGGCATAGTAGGTGTTCACGCAGCGACGGACAATTTTAACCGGTGGCCGGAAGGCAGGGAAATGATGGGCGGGAAATTTACGGGTCATCCCTGGGGCGGCGGCGGAACGTGGGCGATTAAGATTGATGAGCCGGACCATCCGCTTATGAGGGCCTTTAGAGGTGAAGGATTTAAGATAAATGACGAGATTTATCGAACGGACCCGCCACTGTATTCACGGAGCAAACAACGCGTTTTGATGAGTCTGGATGTAAGCGACCCTACTACTCGTAATGTCAAAGATTTCAAACCGACTGATACCGATACCGGTATAAGCTGGATCAAGACCGTGGGCAAGGGACGTATATTCTATTGTTCGTTGGGACACAATAACCATATCTTCTGGAACCGTGCGATATTGCAGCATTATCTCGACGGTATTCAGTTTGCATTTGGTGACTATAAAGTCGATACAAAGCCAAAACCTATCGTTAGTTCAGGAAAGGGAGTAGAAATGGCAGCATTACAGGAATTACTGGAAAAGGTAAAAACTTATGATTGGGGACAGAGCCGTTTGGCGCTGACCGAGGTGAGCGATATCATAAAAAAGGCACACAGTTCGTCTTCGGAACTGAGAAAGATTGAGAAGGGTTTGCTTGGTGTCCTAACTTCGGATTCAACGCGGGCGGGCAAGCAGTTTGTCTGCAGAGAATTGAGCATTATCGGCACGGGGCAGTCGGTGTCGGCTTTGGGTAATATGCTGACGGATGAGGAAACATCTGATATGGCAAGGTATGCTCTGGAGCGGATACCCGGAACGGCGGTCAATGAAGCGCTTAGAGGAGCTTTGAGGAGGGCAAAAGGCAAACCGAAGATTGGTATAATCAACTCATTAGGTCAGCGCCGTGATAAAAGAGCGGTTCGTGCTCTGAGCAGGCTCGTTGGTAATTCCGACAAAACGGTCGCTACAGCCGCTGCCGCCGCTCTTGGTCAGATAGCTGATTCAAGGGCCACCAAAGCTCTGGCGGAAGCAAAAGACAAGGCGACCGGTAAACTGCAAATGGTGGTTTTGGATTCTTATTTGAGGTGCGCCGACCGGCTTGTGGCAGAAGGTCAAAAGACTAAAGCTTTGGCCATTTACAAAGGACTCCAGAAACCGGACATGCCCAAGCCTATACGTACCGCCGCATTGACTGGTATGCTTAACGCGGCGAAAAGGTAAAGATAAAGTATGAACATCAAGCGTACGATTTTTAACTCATCAGTTCTTTTTCTTGGGTTGTATTGTTTCACTATTTGTTTTGGAGCCTCTGAGCAGCAGGACGAAGCTGTTGGGATAGTTCTGGACATTCTCAAAAGCGGCGACCAGGAGATGCAGGCCGTGGCCATAGCAATGGTAAAGGACATGCCCGGGACGGAAGTAACAAAAGCTTTAGTTAAGGAACTGCCGAACCTTTCGGCCGCCAGTCAGGTGCAGCTTTTGTCCGCCCTGAGCGACCGTGGTGACGCGGCTGCTTTGCCGGCTGTTATCACTGCTGTAAAGGCCGAAGACGAATCCGTTCGGATTGCAGCTCTCAAAGCGGTGGGACAATTGGGTGACGAGTCGAGTGTTGATTTATTGGCACGAACGGCGTCTGCGATCAGAGGCGCTGAACAAAAAGCCGCTCGCGAGAGCCTTTATCGTCTGCGCGGGGCAAAGGTTGATGAAACAATTTTGGCAGGCATTACAAAGGCACAGTCAAAGACTAAAGTTGAACTGATTAAGAGCGCGGGCGAGCGTAATATCTCCGCAGTTGTAAACACTTTGTTAAAAACAGCAAAGGATTCTGACCGCAAAGTTCGCCTCGAATCACTGAAGGTATTAAAGGTTGTTGCCGGCCCGGAGCATTTGCCGGCGATGGTCGAGCTTCTGTTGAATTTGCAAAGCTCATCGGACCTCAATGAAGCCCGGAAAATGATAGCGGCGGTTGCTCATAAAATCGAGGACAAGAACCGCCAGGCCGAGGCGGTGCTTGCAGTTTTGCCTTCTGTTAAAGATGTCAAAAAGCAATGCTCTCTGCTGAGCGTGTTGGGTAAAATAGGTGACAGCAGTGCTTTGCCCCTGCTTCGCGAAGCGCTGGGCAGTAACAATATCGACAGCAGGGGTGCTGCCATTCGCGCTCTGGCGGAGTGGCCCACTTCCGAGCCGGCGTCTGATTTGATGAAGGCGGCGGAGAATTCCGAAAACAAAGTGCACAGGATACTTGCGTTGCGAGGTTTTGTTAAACTGCTTGTGCTTGATAATAAGAGGTCAACCGAAGAAACTGTCACAATGTATAAGAAAGCGATGGCTCTTGCTCCGGATACAGGTGAAAAGAAAAGAGTGCTGTCGGGACTGGCCAATACGAAATCTCTCGATGCGTTAACAATGGCGACAGGCTACCTTGAGGACAAGGCTTTATTAAAAGAAGCGGAATCTGCGGCGTTAAAAATAGCCGGTAGTATCTACGAACGCTTTCCTCAACAAACCAGAGATGTATTAAAGAAGATTGTGCAGACCTCAAAGAATGAGGTATTGCAGAAGCAGGCGCAGGAAGTAATAAACAAGATAGATGGACCAAGCAAACAGGTGGAGGAATGAAAAAATGGAATCGAATGTGAACTGGTACTAATAAAAACAAATTAGCAGGAGAAAATTATGTTTTTGAAGAAGGTAAGTACAATTGTTTCAATTAACGGTCGTAATGTTGTAATTTGTGTATCGTTGTTGGTGTTATCTGTTCTGTTGTCCTCTTGTATTGGCCCCGTGACAGTCGATCCGGTCGTCGAGGCGCGAGTGGGTATCGAGAGTGCCGATTCGGTTATGGGCGACTGGGAGGGGAGCTGGAAGCTTGATGATGAAAGTGATTCAGGGCCTGTAGTGGCACAGGTGATAGCTTTGGGTAAAGGTAAATACACAGCCAAAGTGTCGAGTGACTTTGATACACGCGAGGAGCCGATAGCGGAGCTTGAAGGCCTGCGCGATGGCGCCCTGGTGAGTTTCACAGGACCCGGCCGGGCCGGATACAATGAGTTTCAAATCAAGGCGGTTATTAAAGACGGGCAGTTCAACGGAAGTTTCGCAGGAGATGCATCGGGCAGCGTTGAGATGGAAAAGGTGGTTCGTGTATCACCTACAATGGGTGAAAAGCCGCCAGCCGGTGCGATTGTGCTATTCAACGGTAAGAATTTTAAGCAATGGAAGCATACGGGGGAAAAGCCAGGCAGCGACTCGGTGAAATGGGAATTGCTTAAGGATGGAGCGATGGAAGTTAAGAAGGGCAACGGTTCAATTGTAACAAAGAAAAAATTTGCTGATTTCAAGCTGCATGTGGAATTTCGCACGCCATTTATGCCTGATGCTCGGGGGCAGGGACGCGGCAATAGCGGGGTGTACCTGCAGGAACGGTATGAAGTGCAGGTGCTTGACAGCTATGGCCTCGAAGGTAAAGACAACGAGTGCGGCGGAATCTATAAGATTGGGGAGCCTTTGGTAAATATGTGTGCGCCGCCGACACAGTGGCAGACTTACGATATTACTTTTTACTCCCCAAGCGCCGACAGGAAAAACGCCCAGGTTACAGTTGTTCACAACGGAGTTACGATACATGACGAACTAAAACTTCCGAGCCCGACAGGCGGGGCGCTGGATAGTGATGTTAACAAACCCGGTGGAATATACCTGCAGGACCACGGCAATCCTGTACAATACCGTAATATTTGGTTAGTTGAGTTATAGTCGATGCTACTTTTACGTATCACGAGTTAAGTTAAGCATTCGAAGTTTTGAAAATATA
>CAZWME010000175.1:0-8159 GCA_964634515.1 uncultured Pirellulales bacterium
CTGTATTGCCCTTTTAGTCTCGGACGGTAAATATCGAAGATGAGATTCAAAGCGGTTTCGGCACCGATGAAAATAAGCAGAATCGGGATAATCCAGTTAATTACGTTTAGCACGATGAAAGACTTGAATTGTGACAATGCCAGACCTATTGCTATAGCAAAGCACAAAACAGCTATGCTTAAAAGAGTGCTCCCCCCTGCTCTTAACGGTTTCCACTGTGGCTGAGCCGACATACCTGTGGCGTATCGAGAGATTAAAAAGCTCATAAACGCAATGGCCGTCATACCAATTGCACAAAGCAAAGGTTGTTTCGGCTCGCCTTCAAGGCCCTTCATAACGGCCTTTAATAAATAAAGTCCGAGACCTATTTCATAAGCGGCGATTAGAGTTGAAAATATGGGAATGAACCATCTTTCGAGTATTTGCAGGTGCCGCTGAGCAGTGGCGAATAAGCCGGCACGTTCGCCGCTGGCTTGAAAGATTGCCGAGGACTTCTCGTCCTTGACCAATTGGCCCATATCGAGTTTTTCCTGCTCTGCCAGGCAGCGCTGATGGAATTGAACACATAAAACCAGCCAAATCAAAGCCGAAGAGAGAATCAGCCAGCTAATTGCAGAGACGGAAAAGTAACCGCTCCATCGGCCTAAGAAGAAGGCAATACCGAAGAAAATCACACTTAAAATTAAAGATACAATCGCTATGTGTTCAGGGCGTTTGGATGATACTGTCATTTTTTATACCGAATTTATACTCCGAACAAAAAATCTACAAACACAGTATTCACATTATATCTGTGTATGTTCTTTACAAATTACAAGTTGCGTAATATAACAATAATCGTTATTCTGGCATAGAGGTAATTGAAAAAAAAATTTATGTTCTTATATACAACCACGACACCTCGGTACTCAGCACAGGTAGTGCGGATTGGTAGTGACAGATGAATAAATTATTTACTATAGCAAAAAATACTTTCATAGAAACCCTTAGACAGCCTGTCTATGCCATTATAATTGTTGCCGCCCTGTTTTTGCTTTTTATCAGCCCGTCTTTGACAATGTACACAATGAGCGACGACCAAAAGCTCTTGCGCGAGATAGGATTATCTACGCTTTTTTTGACCAGTTTGTTCATTTCAATATTTTCCGCATCCGGTGCTGTGGCCAAGGAAATGGAAAATAAGACGATTTTGACCGTCCTGACCAAACCTGTTCAGCGTCCGATATTCATTATTGCGAAATTTTTCGGCGTGGCTTCTGCCGTGGTTCTGGCGCACTATATCTGTACCATCGCCCTGCTGATGGTGATTCGGCACGGTGTGCTCGAAACGGTAAATGACCCGCACGACTGGACGGTCATTGTTACAGCGGGGGTTGTCGTTGTCGCAGTATTTTTGCTAAGTGCTTTTTTCAATTATGCTTATGAGTGGAAGTTTTCATCAACAGCAATCGTTTTGACCGGCATATTCGCTACATTAGGCATTGTATTTCTGATTTTTATTGACATAAAGTGGCAGTTTAATCCTAAGGATAATGGTATAAACGCCGTGGATATTTACGGCTCGGTATTACTGCTGTTGGCTGCAATAATAATGGTAGCTCTGGCAGTGGCATTTTCCTCCAGATTTAATATTGTAGTAACGCTCTCGTTCTGTATTGGGATTTTTTTATTGGGTCTTGTAAGCGATTATGCCTTCGGTAGGTTCGCCGAGACTCAATTGTGGGCAAAAATAGGTAGATTTCTCGTGCCGAACTTGCAGATTTTCTGGGTTAGTGATGCGATTTATGAGGGCAGCCAGGTACCTGTAAAATATATCGTGATAACTGCCTCTTATGCCTTGTGCTATACGACAGCCATACTCACATTGGCCATCGCCTTTTTCCAACGCAGACAAGTAGGTTAATTTCAACAGCTCGTCACTTATTCTCCGCCTCAAGCTTCACAAGATACGTCCTTTACGACTGCTATCTCATCACAATTTTGCTGCTTAGGGCATTTCGCACAATCACTCCAGACCTTCATCGGCAGTGTTTCTTTTTCAACTTTTTCAAAACCTAATTTTTCAAAAAAATCCGGCTCAAGCGTAAGTGCAAAAACCTTCGGTACACCAAGCCTGACGGCTTGTTCGATGGCGGCGGTTACTAACATCCTGCCGATGCCCTTTTCTTTCTTCGTTTGGTCAACTGCCAGGGATTTTACTTCCGCCAAGTTTGACCAGATGACCTCCAGAGCACAGCATCCGACCACACTGCCATCGGCCTCGGCCACAGTAAAGGCCTGAAGGTTCTCATAAATATCCGCCATCGAGCGAAACAGCATCCTGTCCCGCTCGGCATAAGAATTTATCAGGGCATGAATCGCCTTGACGTCCGGAATTTTAGCACCGTGTATTTCCATAGTCACAAGAGTATAACCAATTGTGTGAGATTTTCAAATAACATTCCCAATTCTCCCGGGACTAAGGGCGGCAAGTATAAAAAAGGCAAAAAAAGGCCGGAAAAAGAATTGCAAAATCGGCGCTTAGTGTATAGCGTATAGCGTTTAGACAAAATAAAAAGTTATATCAAGAGGTTAGTGAATTACTGATTGAGATACGATTCACGGATAAGAAATTATGCGTTTTATCCTTATTGACAAGGTTGTTTCGCTGGACGCCGGCAGGGGAATAAAGACTATAAAAGGTGTTTCTTTGGCTGAGGAATATCTGGCCGACCATTTTCCGACGTTTCCTGTACTGCCGGGGGTATTACTGCTGGAAGGGCTGATAGAATCGGCATCATGGCTGGTGCGCCGGACGGAAAATTTCGCACACAGCATGATATTGCTTGAACAGGCAAGGAATGTAAAATATAAAAGTTTTCTGGCGCCTGCTTCCCAGATAGAATATACGGTTGAAGCTAAGGTTATCGAGGAAAACGTAAGCAGCTTTACCGGTTTCGGCTCGTCGGACGGCGAGCGGATTGTGGAAGCAAGATTCGGCTTAAGGCATTTTAACCTGGCCGACCGGGATTCGGCAATGGCTGCTATCGATGCCAGAGTTATCGAAAATATGAAAAAACGATGGAAATTATTGGGTTGCGGTTAGATTCCTGTTTAACGCAGAGGTAAAAATACTAAACGCAATACGAAATACGAAATTTTATGCTGGAGGTAAAAGAGTATGGCAATGGATCGGGACGAAATTATACATCAGGTTCAGGAAGTTCTGATTGATGCATTGGGCGTTGACGATGATGAGGTTACGAACGAAGCGACCTTAATGGGAGATTTGGGAGCTGAAAGCATTGACTTTTTGGACATAGTGTTTCGGTTGGAAAAGGCATTCGGAATAAAAATCCCGCGGGAAGAATTATTCCCCGCTGAGAATTTAATGAACAATCCCGACTTTGTTCAGAACGGCAAATTAACCGAAAAAGGACTGGCCGAATTACGAGATAAGATGCCGCATACCGATATTACGGGATTTGTGGACGACCCTGACATTAACAAATTGGGTGACCTGTTCACTGTTAATGCGATTGTAAATTACGTTGAAGGCAAGCTGAATGCTGCTTAAATAGTGTAAAGTCCTCGAAGCTGTTAACGGCAGGATGGCTGAAAATGCGTTGGATTTGGATAGATAAATTTATTGAGTTTCAAAGCGGCCGGCATGCCGTCGCGCTGAAGAATGTAACCCTTGCCGAGGAGCATTTGCACGACCATTTTCCCGGCTTTCCAGTTATGCCCGAATGCTTAATGATTGAGGCAATGGCCCAGACGGCGGGGATACTTGTCGGAGAGGCAAAGGATTTTCAGGAAAAAGTCATCCTTGCGAAGATAAAAAAAGCCGTCTTTTTCGACTATGTAAAACCGGGCGATACGCTGAAATTAGATACAAAAATAGAATCCATTGTTTCGGAAGCCGCAAGCACAAGCGGTAAAATTACCTGTGCAGATAAGTTAATTGCCGAGATAGATTTGATGTTCAGCCATATAGACCAGAATCTGGCGGGTAAAGAATTTCCTGAGGAAAACTTCGTGTTCACTGCCGAGGCATCGGTATTCGAATCACTTTTGCGAGATGTGGCCTCAGGTAGCGCCAGAACCGGCGCCGATTCGGAGCAAAAATGATGAATTCGGCTCGCGTAGTAATAACCGGCCTTGGTGCAGTAACCCCTCTTGGATTAACCGTAGGTGACACCTGGGCGGCCCTATGTGCCGGTAAGTGTGGAATAGACAAAATTACAGCATTTGATCCTGTTGGCTTTAGCTGCAAGTTGGCCGGCCAGGTCCCCGATTATAAAATACGAGATTATGTTCCGAAGACATTTCGCAAAGCTGTTAAGCTGATGTCCCGGGATATCGAACTGGCTATCATGGCCGCGGGCGAAGCATTGACCAGCAGCGGCCTTATTACAAAGGGCATCGACCCGGAAAACATCAACGTCAATCCTGAGCGTATGGCAATCAATCTGGGCGCGGGTCTTATAAGCTGCGACCTGGTTGAGCTTGCTCCGGCTGTCGCAGCGAGCATAGCAGACGGTAATTTTGACATCCATAAATGGGGTAAAGAAGGTCTTGAAATGGTAACACCTTTATGGCTGTTGAAATATCTTCCCAACATGCTCGCCTGCCATATAGGCATCATTCATGATATTCAGGGACCGAGCAATTCTATTACCTGTGCAGAAACCTCCGCTCATCTGGCAATAGCTGAAGCATCGCAGATTATCGCTCGCGGTGCCGGTGACATTGCTCTTGCCGGCGGCACTGAGGCGAAGGTTAATCCGATAGTTATGATTCGCCAGTGCCTGCTTAAAAGAGCTACCGATCAAAACAATGACGAGCCCGCCTCGGCCTGCAGACCTTTTGACGCTGATGCCAAAGGCTCGGTTTTCGGCGAAGCCGCCGGTATAGTCATATTGGAAAACCTGGAAAATGCCGAAAAGCGAGGTGCAAAGATTTTAGCCGAAGTTGTTGGGATCGGCCAAAGCAATAATATTAATCCCCAATACGAACATCTTGAGCCGGACGGCAAAGGGATTGAAATTGCAATAAAAAAAGCGATGGCTGATGCTCAGATAGTGCCCGAGGATTTGGACTTGATTATCCCGCATGGCACGGGAATACCGGCCGATGATTTGGCCGAGGCAAAAGCTGTCCAAACGGCTCTCGGCGAAGCGGTCACCCGAACGAGTGTCTGGCCGACCAAGAGTATGCTAAGTAACACAGGCGCCGCAAGCGGAGCAGTTGATGTTATCGCCGCAGTCTGTGCTATGTCTGAAGGTAAGATACCCCCTGCGAAAAACTGCGACACACGAGCCGACGGATGTGATTTGAATATTGTTAGTAAGTTGCAGGAAAAAACGATTCGTTATGCACTTTCCTGCAGCTATACATACGGCGGACAAACAGCCGCACTGATTTTGAAAAATATTGATGGCGAGATGGTTAAATAAATGGCAGAACACGGCACAACTGAGCGAGTTGTAATAACCGGAATGGGCACCATTTGTCCTTTAGGCCACAGTGTAGAATCTCTCTGGCAGGCAATATTGACGGGCAAGAGCGGCGTAGCTAAAACCACTATTTTCGATGCCTCGACGTTTCCTACCACATTCGATGCCGAAGTCAAAGATTACGATTTTGCACAATACACGAATAATCCGAAACTGCATCGGCACAGCAATCGCGGCTCCGGCTTTGTAATCGGTGCTGCTGCCCAGGCCTGCAAACAGGCCGGGATTGATGTTGAAACAATAGAGCCGACTGACTCAATAGAACGGGACAGGTTAGGCATTTATCTGGGGGCAGGCGAAGGCTCTGTTGACAATGATGTATTTTTCGCTGCGATTGTTGAAGCGTGGGACCCAGATAAAAACGAAATGGACTGGAGAAAATGGGCACAGGTCGCTTTCACAAGAATGGATCCGATGCGTGAGCTTGAGCAGGAGCCGAATATGCCCGCTGCTCATATCGCTATGCTCACAGGGGCTCGCGGCCCTACGAGAAGCTGTCTGACCGCCTGTGCAGCCAGCACTCAGGCTTCCGGTGAAGCGACAATGCTAATCCGCAGAGGAGATGCGGATATAATGATAGCAGGCGGTGCACATTCGATGATACATCCGCTCGGCCTTATGGGCTTTAATCGTCTTACCGCCCTATCGACGAGAAATGACAGTCCCCAGACGGCATCGAGACCGTTCTCTGCGACCAGAGATGGCTTCATCCTCGGCGAAGGCGCAGCGATACTCATTCTCGAATCCTTAAGCTCAGCGAAAAAAAGAGGCGTTGAAATATTAGCTGAAGTCATAGGTTACGGCAGCAGCTCAGATGCTTTCAGGATTACCGATATGCACGAAGAGGGTAGAGGTGCCGCACAAGCTATGAAGGCTGCACTTGTAGATGCCGGTATCAGCTATAAAGACATAGATTACATAAACACGCACGGCACAAGCACGGCGGAAAATGATTCGATAGAGACCAAAGCCATAAAAGCGGTTTTCAAAGAAGAGGCAAAAAATACACCTGCCAGCAGTGTCAAGAGTATGCTTGGTCACCTGATCGGGGCGGCTGGTGCAGCCGAATTGATTACCTGTGTACTTGCAATAAGAGACAATATCCTGCCGCCGACAATGAACCTGATGGATCCTGATCCTGAGCTTGATTTGGATTACGTGCCTAATAAATCCCGGAAGTGCCAGGTTGATATAGCAATGAATGAGTCGTTCGGCTTCGGCGGGCAAAATAATGTCGTAATTATTAAACGTTTCCCGTAATTAACGCGCGGGGGGCCGAAGCACGAGCCACGAAATATGTTTGACGTTATCTCCTTGGGGCTGTACACTTCGCGATATCCGATAAGCCGGGTGTTTCGGTTTTATAATCAGCAGGACAACGGAGAACTAAAAGGAGTGAAAATATGAAAAAGTCAGTTATTTTAAGCCTGAGTTTGCTTGTTTTTGCAGCGGTTTTTTGTGGGTGTCAGACTACTGTCGTTGAGGGACCTTCCGATAAACAGCTCATCAATACTACGATGACCGAGTGGAAAGCTGCTTTTGAGGCCAAGGATTTGGACAGGCTAATGGCGTTGTTTTCTGATAATTATCTCTCTTCCAGCGGCAGCAGTAAGGTTGCTATGCATGAGAGCATGGCAGGTGCAATCGAGCGGGGCTCATTAGATAACATTAAAATCAAAATCGCAAACGCCCAATTAACGCTTGTCGGCGATACGGCGACGTTTGGCCCTGTTGAAATTACTTCCAACCGAGGTACGCTGACAATAGAATATACCCTGCAGAAAGAATACGATAAATGGCTAATCGTAGGCTCTAAACGCCATGAAAACAGCTTTAGAGTACAACCCCTGAACTACGCACGGTTTTGAATAAGCTGTTATTAGATAGTCTGCTAAGTGATGTTCTGACAACCTAAATTAGTAACATCAAAATACCATGATTGATATTAAACAAATACGCGAAAATCCTGAGAAATTTAAGAAGGCTGCCAAAGATAAACACTTCGACGTTGATATCGACAGATTGCTCGATTTAGATTCGCAACTTTTGTCTGTAAAAAAAGAACTTCAGGATATTTCAACCGACAAAAACCGTATCGGCAAGTCGATTCCAAGGCTGTCAGCCGATGAAAAACAATCTGCACTATCGCAGCTTTCACAATTGAAACAGCAGGAAGCTAAGTACGATGAGGATACCAAGAGGCTAAAGCCCGAATTTGATGAGCTTATGCAGCAGGTGCCTCAGCCGACCGATGATGATGTACCGTTGGGTAAAGATGATACGGAAAACGTCGAGATAAGAAAAGAAGGGAAAGTACGTCACTTTGATTTTGAACCAAAAGACCACGTACAGTTAGGTCTGGCCCTGGGCATTATAGATATCGAGCGAGGCGTAAAATTAGCCGGCACCAGAAACTACTTTCTCAAAGGTGACGGCGCCTTATTGCACTGGGCGGTTCTGCGTTTCGCAATGGACTACATGGTCGGCAAGGGTTATGTCCCCATGTCTGTGCCGCTTCTTATGAAAGATGAGGCGATGAAAGGCACCGGTTACTATCCCGGCTCCGAAGACCAGACCTACCGAATGGAAAAGGACCAGCTCAATCTTGTGGGCACCGCCGAGGTTCCGCTGACGGCCTTTCGTATGGGCGAGATATTAAGC
>CAZWME010000176.1:0-8110 GCA_964634515.1 uncultured Pirellulales bacterium
TTCATTGTCGGAAGTATTGGAACTAAAGCGATGGTAGTAGATGCAAGGATATCCCTCCGCCGGGGTCCCCAAACACAGGAAGAAGCATCTGGTGACTCTACTGAATCCGGGTAGCAGATACATGACCGAATCGAATCCAGACTACAATAAAGAAACCTCCGCGAGTTGGCAGGAAAATTACCGGAGCATGATTGAATCGTCCGCCGAGGCAATTGCCCGCATACGACCCGGACAAAGGGTGTTTATTGGGACTGGTTGCGCTCAACCTCAGGAATTGATTCAGGCATTAATCAATCGCGCTGCCGAATTAGAAGTTATAGACATTATTCATTTGCTCACTCTTGGTGAGCCCTCTTACAGACATAAAGAACTGGCTAAACATTTTCATATCAATAGCTTTTTCATATGGGATACTATTAATGAATCGCAGGAATTAGGGGATTTCACACCGTTATTTCTCTCCGATATTCCACGCATGTTCAGCTCAGGGGAACTGCCCATTGATGTAGCTTTGATACAGGTTACCCCGCCCAATGAAAAGGGAATGTGCTCTCTGGGAATTTCTGTTGATATCACCAAGAGCGCTGCTGAGAATGCGGGATTTGTCATCGCCCAGGTAAACCCAAATATGCCCTGGACAATGGGAGACAATCTGCTGTATGTCCACGATATCGACATCCTCGTACCGAGTGAGAGTCCTGTTCTCGAAGTGACGCTGCCGGAACCAACCGAGACATCCCGGCGGATCGCCGAGTACGTTGCAGCTTTGATTCCGGACGGCTCCACCGTAGAATTAGGAATAAGGCCCATTCCGCTGGCAGTGGCTGAGTTCCTAAAAGATAAACGCGACCTCGGAATTCATACCGAAATATTTTCCGACGCTATCATTGATCTGGTTAAATCCGGGGTAATAACAGGAGCGAGAAAAAATATCGACAGAGGCAAGATAGTCGCAAGTTTGTGCATGGGTACACGCAAGCTTTATGATTATATCGACGGCAACCCCGCTTTCTCTTTCCGTCCCGCTGAATATGTCAGTGACCCGTTCCTGATACGCCTGCAGCATAACATGGTCGCCATCAGTGTCGCACAAGAGATAGATTTAACAGGACAGGTCTGTGCCCATTCACTCGAAGCCGGATTCTCCGGACTGGGCAGCCATATGGACTTTACTCACGGAACTTCCAGGGCGTCCGGAGGCAAGTCAATAGTTGTCTTGGAATCCACTCGGAACCATGGCGAAATCTCACGGATTGTTGCCCACCTTAGTCACCACGCCAGCGTTGCCGCTACATGCTGCGAGGTACATTACATAGTTACTGAATACGGTGTTGCCTATCTTTACGGTAAAAGTCTGCGGCAACGAGCTTTGGCGCTTATCAGTATCGCCCATCCAAAATTTCGAGCCGAATTACTCAAAGAAGCAATTAATGATACTTACGTTAGTGCTGATTTGGCGGCTTTCGAAGGAAAAACGCTCGTCAGCCCTCAGGAATTGAAAACTTTGATGGTGCTGGAAGATGGAACACAGATAAACTTTCGTCCAATGCACCCGACAGATGAAAAGCACATGCGCGACCTCTTCCACTCGCTTTCCAAACAGACCATACACTATCGTTTTATGTCAAACTTAACTAGGATACCACAAAAACAAGTACTGAATTTCCTATATACCGATTATCGAAACGATATGGCAATTGTGGGCACTGTACCTGAGGCACACGGCGAAGAGATTGTCGCCATCGGGCGTTACTATCTGAATCCACGAACCAACACCGCCGAGGTAGCATTCATTGTTCGTGACCAGTGGCAGAACCGCGGCATCGGAACTTTTTTACTGAAGTACCTCGTTACCATCGCAAAACGCAATGGCATTGCTGGCTTTACTGCTGAGGTTCTGATGGATAACAAATCCATGATAGCTGTACTTCATAAAAGCAATTGCAAGATTAGCAGCCAATTGGAAGACCGCGTTTACAGCTTCAAGTTGGATTTTGAGTAGTGCCCCCACTGCCCTTCCAATGCTTTAAGCCTTAGCTTCTGGATAAGGTAAGATAAACCGTAAACAGCTATCCCCGCAAAATACATATAATATCTCAAGCTGTAATCGAGATTGAAAATCTTCGTTACGAGAGCGGGCCAGAATAATATAAGTGAAGCGATAAGAAACAAAGGAATCTCATACCATTTATTCCTTGTTATGAACCATCCCTGCACTGCATTTGTAAAAGCAAACGCTCCGAATATCGCCATTACGAAAATCAGCAGTGCTTGAGGCCAATTATTGATTTGGTGAAGGACAAGCTCGGCATTAAACACAAACATAAACGGAATAACGGCGGTCCTCAAATCATATATGAAGCCCTGTATTCCCGTTGATATGGGGTCGGATTTTGCAATAGCCGCAGCAGCATAAGCGGCAAGTCCCACGGGTGGGGTATCATCGGCAAGAATACCAAAATAGAAACAGAATAAATGAGCCGCTATTGGAGGAATAAGAATAAAGCCGACACCGTTTACGGGACTTAGTTCTCTGATTACTGGGACTGTGATTGTTGCCATAACAATATATGTTGCCGTTGTTGGCAGTCCCATTCCAAGTATCAGACTTGCAATTGCCGTTATTAATAACACAGGGAATATATAACCGAAAGAAAGTCTTGTTACAATCTCAACAACCATGCCACTTGGCCCCATGAAAACGATGCCGACAATAATACCTGCAGTAGCAGTTGCTAATGCGACAGTGAGCATATTCCTTGCTCCTGCGATTAATCCTTCAGCTATTGTGCTGACGCTTTTAATCGCCGCCTTTGTAACGGCTGTGCCATTCTTTAGCGCCTTGACGATTTCCTGTATGAAGGTAATCGCCATTAGTATCAGTATCGCATTGAAAGCCGCCAAATTTGGGCTATGACGCATAATTATCAATTCATATATCAAAACAAACAGCGGGATAAGATAATGAAACCCGTTTTTCAGCACCGTAAGAAACCTGGGAATGTCCGATTTTGGCAGGCCTTTCATTCCGAGTTTTGAGGCTTCAAGATGAGCGATATAAAACAGGGCAAAATAGGATACAAAGGCAGGGACGGCAGCAGCCTTAACAACATCAAGGTAATCAATGCCCAGATATTCTGCGATAATAAATGCCGCTGCTCCCATTACGGGAGGCATTAACTGGCCGTTAGTACTTGCAGCAACCTCGGTTGCCGCTGCAATCTTTCCCGGATAGCCGACCTTCTTCATTAAGGGAATCGTAAAGGTCCCCGTTGTAACAACATTAGCAATGCTTGAGCCTGAGAAAAGACCTGTTAATCCGCTTGAGATAACGGCAGCCTTTGCTGCACCGCCCTTAAATCGGCCAAGTAAAGACAGCGCAAGGTCATTAAAGAAATGTCCTGCCCCAATCTTATCAAGCATTGACCCGAATAATACAAACAGAAAAACTGTATTGGCAGAAACGTGAAGCGGGATACCATAAATCCCTTCCGTCGATAGTGCAATCTGGCAAAGATACCTTCGCAGTGATACGCCCCTAAAGGCGATGACCAACGGCATATAAGGGCCTAAAAAGGCATAGAGTGTAAACACAATAGCAATGATGGCAAGGGCCGGTCCTATGGCACGCCTCGACGCCTCCAACAGAAGTACGATTAATATAACACTAATAACAACATCCCGCCGAATGGGCAGACCTGCCCGCATCGAAATTCCCGTCCAGTCAAAAACAAAGTACAGCACAGAAAGACATGCCAGGCCCGCAAGTATATAATCAATAAGCGGGATACTGCTTACAGCTTTTGGAACGCCGCTTTTCCACTTTCGTTTGGCTCTGCCACGATAGCTCAGAAATACGAGCGTTATGGCAAAAGCCAGATGGACCGCCCTTACCGTTGTGCTGCCCAATATTATCAAACGCGGTAATGAAAGTTGAAACAAAGACCATGCTATCGAGATAGCGGAAATGATGAGTCTATCGGCTTTGTTGTTTTCTAAAAGCATCTATTCAATTATTAGTTTAGGGTCTATGTATTGATCAAGACCGGCTTGACTGTAATATCTTAAAGCACCTTTGTGAATTGGAGCTGAAAGCCCCGTTAGCATGTCTTTTTTTGTAAGTAACTCGTAAGATGGATGAAGTGACTTAAAAACTTCGAAGTTTTCAAATACTTCTTTTGTTACGGCATAAACAACACTCTCATCCGTATTCTTCGATGTAACAAATGTTGCCTTTACGCCAATTGTCGCAACATCTTCTGTATTCAATGCATAGGGATAAAATGAATGAGCTATTATTGATTCCGCGTAGTAAGGATACTTTGTAAGCATCTTATCTATGCCCGCCCCTGTGATGGGTACGATAAATACCTTAATTCTGCCGGATGTTGCTTCCTTTATGTTTGCGTTGGGATGGCCCACAGTATAGAAAAAAGCATCGATTCTTCCATCCTGCAGCAAACCGGGTGCCTCAACAGCTTTAACATACTCGGCAGAAAGGTCATTCTTCTCATTAAGACCTACTGCTTTTAGTACATCCCTTGAGTTCTGTAAATATCCGGAACCGGGATTCCCAAGATTCACCCTTTTACCTTTCAAATCTTCAATTCCCCTGATGCCGCTTTTCTCTGATGCGATTAAGGTAATTGATTCCGGGTGGATTGAAAATACAGACCTGAGGTCTGTCTGTTTTCCGTATTCAGACCATTCGGCTAATCCATTATACGCCTGATATTGCCTGTCTGATTGAACAACACCAAATACCAGGTCAGTGTTTAACACCGCATTAACATTGAATACAGAGCCGCTCGTCGATTCAACTGTTGCTTTAATATTGTACTCGTCATATTTCTTATTAATCATGCGGCTTATAGCAACACCTGTAGGGTAATAGATTCCAGTTACCCCTCCTGTTCCTATTGTTATAAAGCTGGTCTTCCTCTCTTTACATCCTCCCAAAAGAATGCCGATACAAACAAGCATAACTATATAAGAACGCTCTTTCTTCATTTGTCTTCCCAATACGACTATTTAATGCAGGCCTATGCAGTCTATTATAAAGAAGATTTAACTTAAGCAAAACCAGATAACTGAATAAATCTAATTTTACTTTTATGTATTCACCGCCCCTTTAAAAAACAATCGGGGCTTATACTTAATCGATATAAGCCCCGATTTTATACAAATCACAGTATCTAAAACAGATTAATTGTAATTTTCTACTTATGGCGTTGCAGGCTCAAGTGCATACAAACGAATATCATCGTAGTAAATCATGCCTGAACCACCGGCAACTGGATTGCTCCGGTTACCAAGACCAAGAGTAATCGAATTAACATTAGTAAGATTCACACCCTGGTCCGCAAAGCGCGTCAGGTCGATGTTCCATTGGGTCCAGGAACCTATCTGCGATGCATCAGGATTATCATGATTGACCACTGCGTTGCCGTTGAGAGCAACATACATATTCTCAGCAGCATTACCCGCGTTACCTCTGAACCAAATTGTCAACGTGTTGATACCTTTTACTGTCCAGTTACGCACGTTAGTCAACGTCAAAGTCACCTCAGATTTCCCAACTGCGTTGTCGTAGGTCATCGGCATCGACTGCAAACCACCGTGAACGATAGTCAGCTCGGCAATTGGAGGAGGATCATTACCAACAACAGAGCCGTTTACAGCCGGGTTGTCGTATCCGTCCACCCAGGCCAGATATATCCTGTTACTGCCCGGTTCACCTTCTTCAATATCATTGTAGCTCTCCATGTCGTCAATGATAAGGAAGTTGGCCGTAGTAAAGCTCCAGAGAGGGCCTGTCCATGGGCTGCCGGTGTTGGCGTTATTGGCCTCATCGATACGCCAATAGTAGGTAGTATCCCATTCAAGCTGTCCGGGTTCATGGCTTTCGGAGCCAGGGTTTCCGCTGCCTTTTAACTCCAGAGAAGCTGCATCGGCGCCGAAATAGACTTCATGTGTATCGGCAAAAATTCCTGGTACCCAGGTAAGAACTGGTGTCTGTGTGACATCCACAGCGCCTTTAGCCGGATCCGGGCTGCCCACAGCGCCTTGGGTTGTAAGGCTCCAGACATTGCCCTTATGTGTACCAAAACCATCAAACTCATCGACACGCCAGTAATAAGTCTTAGCCAGCTCCAGCGGACCGGGACTAAAGGTTGCAGTTCCCTGGGGTAGCCCAACAGTGGCGTTGTTGACATCGTCAAAGTTATCACCAAAGTAAACGGTGTGCAGTTTCGCACCGAAACCTGCCGTCCAGCTAAAGGTGGCATTCAGGTCAATAGATTCAGCACGATCTGCCGGGTCGGGCAAATAGGCGGTCTTGGGAGGAACACTAAAGCTCCAGATGTTGCCCTTCCATGGACTGTTCGGGTCGGCGTCATTGACCTCGTCAATACGCCAGTAATATGTCGTGCCCGGAACAAGACCATCCGGATAAGGAAATCCCGGAAAGCCGGCAACAATAAATGTTTCGGCCTGGTTGCCTATGAACATGCCTTCAGCACCATTATTCAAATCGTCAAAGTTGTCACCTAAGTAAACATCATGTGAGACTGCAGATTCTCCGGGTGACCAGGAAAGGTTCACCCAGGTATCTTCAGTGAAGCTGCCATCGGCTGGCACGGGATTACCGGCCTTTACAAGCTTCGAGCCGCCAATCATATATCTAACCGCATTGAAGAAAACTTTTTCACCCTCGGGTGTGAGATTATATTCACCTCGACCAATTCCGTCACCCTCTTGCGTGCCTGCGGCGAAGAACATACGAGGCCCCCCCGCAGTCTGTCCCGAACCCGGGTAGTATTCAATTCCTTCTTCCCACTCGACAATCCAGGCCACTTCGCCGCCTGTCACGTTGGCGAGCAATGTACCGTTGCCTGTACCCACACCAGCGAGGTCAACGAATGTGCTTGGACCCACAACTCCATCTGTAATCTGAACCGGCGACGACACGCCGGCAAATATCGGATGGCTGGGAGCCGAAATATCCACCACAACATCAGATAAATTCGGGAGGGAAGTAGTATTGAACCACAGCCATCGGCTGTTCCTTATCAGATGTGTGGAACTCTGGAGGATTGGCGTCGTGATTGAGTTCCATTGGCTAATTTCAGTAGCATCATCGTCATAATCACCGCTGTTGCTGCAGCGACTAATGATAATAAGATCCGCAGCATTCAACGCTGCAATTTTATCATCATCGAGGTCCTCCCATCCCGGAGTGTAGTCAACTGTGTACCCCCGGGCTTCAAGCATGTCCACCCAGGCCTGGTCATCCGGCCCGCCGTCGCCGTTGTCATCAAAGAAACCGGAAATCCAGATGATATTCGCCGCTTGCACCGAGGAAACCATACAAAAGGCTAACAATAAAACCAAACAAATAAATTTCTTAGACATAACAGTCCTCCATCAAAAAAAGTTGAAAATATATACGACCGATAATAATCATCGTGATTGTCAAATCCTAACTATACCTGCCTGAGATGTTTTTGGCGACTTGACTACGCCTCCATCCTTCTAAAGCCTAAAAAACTACAGCATCTATCACATCAAAGAGCTAAAATCCACATACACCCCCCTTATGTGGATACAACCTTCACTAAGTATATTTATACCAAATTGCCTATATGCCAGTCAAGGGAAATTTGAAGGTTACTGTTTTTTATGTTGTTACAAATACCCAGGACGAACTCGTCTGCCCCCCTACCGCTAATCATAATATTGCAAACCACCAAAAGAAATAGTCGGTTATTTAGGAATCGCTGACTTTATTTCACCTATCGTTACTCCGAGCGTCGCTTTGGCAATCGAATTGAGTTCGGCTTCCGAACCCTGCAGATGATAAGTACGGTGTATGTGTGATATAGTTTGACCCGGCCTCAAGGCCGCCCCCGGGGAAGATGTTTCAAGTTCATAGAATGGTCCGAGAGGTTTAGCCCCAGGCTCTGATGGACCATCATTGTACGAATTAACAACATCGCCCTTGTAAGGTTCGTCCTGAAGTTCCCACATTGAATTAACATAATCAACTGCAAACTTGGGTTTATTATACTGGACAACAGTCAAAACTTTATTGACGATATCGTAACTGCCA
>CAZWME010000177.1:0-8091 GCA_964634515.1 uncultured Pirellulales bacterium
ATCAGCTTCGGGTGAGATTATCTCGTGCCGGAAAACAACTCGGGCAGTATAGGCATCCACGACAAAAATTGGCCTGTCGAAAGCATAAAGTAAAATCGAATCGGCGGTTTCACGACCAACACCCTTTATCGCCAAAAGTTCTGTCCTTAACCGGTCAGTATCAACGCTTTCAAGGCCTGTTAATTCACCGTTGTAATTTGAAAAAAGCCAGTTTATGAAGTTGTTCAAGCGTTTTGCTTTTATATTGAAATAGCCGGCCGGACGAATAAGTTGAGCAAGCTGGGCAGCATCAAGACGGCGGATTTTTTCAGGGGTCAGACAATCGGCGGATTTAAGATTTTTTATTGCTTTTTCAACATTGGCCCAGCTTGTATTCTGGGTAAGAATCGCACCTGCGATTATCTCGAATCCGGTCTCGCCGGGCCACCAGTGCTGAGCGCCAAACTCATCATAAAGCAATCGATAAATCTCAGTTAATACCTCAGTACTCATTATGCTGTAAGTTACACTTTCCTTTGCATCTTTATTATTCACGGCGCTTAATTATTGTATCTTCAGCCTATTTTAAGTACACTCTGGAAAAATTCAACCGTGGAAATTGAGACACTTCCACAGAGAGCAGAACAAAACTAAAAATATTAAACCGGCAAAAGTGGAAAATGGCTAATAAAACGAAAGGTAAAAAGTACACCGCGAATCAGTTGTTTGACTTTAGAAAAGATTCCTATCTCGAAAGGACATCCCGGCCGATTTATGCCATATTTTTTCTGCTGCCATTCATTGTATTCTATGAGCTGGGGACGTTCAGCATTAATACAGATGTTCTGAACCAAACGAAAATCCGGGTTGCAGCGTTCGTCTGGCTGCAGAACCTTCTTGAATCGATGGGCTTTGGTGTTAAGTTTGCGTGGGTGGCACCTCCTCTGGCGGTTGTAGTGATTTTGATAGCGCTCCAAATCACCTCAGGCAAACAGTGGCGTTTCTGGCTTGGTGATATGCCTCGGATGGCGATTGAGTGTATTTTGCTCGCCGTACCTTTGTTAGTTCTGACATTGTTTATGGGCAGTTCGGCCGGACCGGAGGGCAATATAAGCCGGCTCGACAAAAACAAGAGGCAAACACAAATCGCATCACTGCCGGTCTGCTCTGCAGTCACAGGCGGCAATCTACCATCGCTGAGCGCAGAGGACGGCGAGGTTATGCAAGAGCAGTCTCTGCTGGCAAATATCGTTACCGGAATAGGAGCCGGGATTTACGAAGAACTTGTTTTTCGTTTGATTTTGATATGCCTTTTGATGCTCTTATTTCAGGACGTGCTAAGGTTTACTCATAAGAATTCGATCGTACTTTCGGTCCTCATTTCTGCGGCGTTGTTCAGCGCACATCATCATATAGATTTGCTCAGCGGACAGCCAAATGCCAACGACCCCTTTAATTCGATAAGATTCGCATTTCGAACGATAGCAGGAATATACTTTGCGGTTTTGTTTGCAATTCGCGGCTTCGGTATTACCGCCGGAACTCACGCCTTTTACGATATCATCGCCACTATTATTAATACGCTTTTTTTCAGCAGTCAAATATAGAACATAACTGAATTTTTTTTTGATTTTTTTTAAAAAACTTTGACGCTGTTAGTCTTTTAGATTGGGGAGTTTGTGGGATAATCGTCCTATAAGGGCCAAAATCGGCCTTATCAGTACTAATATGAGCCTTGAATAATGACAAAAATTTTTGTATAATAGGGGAAAATTTGAATTCGGAAGAAGTTGTATTTGTGTCAGGATTTGCTTAATGGATTTACCACAAATCAATGTAGCTGTTGAAGAATTGATGTTCAGCCTTTTTCAAAGACCTTTACATCCTGAGCTTTTCAAGATTTATGCCAATCGGAAAGTAAATACCGAAAAGTACGAGGCGATTATTTGGGTCACAGGATGTACTCATGTTGTCAGCGTCTTTGCCGATGATATCTGCCTTGCCGAAGTCGTAAGCGCTCCCGGGCAGATGCTGCCCTCTCGAGGTTTGATTGAGCGTTTTCAGTTCCGGGGACCACGGACCCATAAATGCACATTGAGCAGGGGTGTAAATTATATGACTGATTTTCAAGTCGAGAAGATGAGTCCGAATTTATATCGCCAGAGTCATAGTGACCTTGAACGTTTCGCTCGCAATCGAGGCGTGTTCGTAAAATTCCCTGAGTTGCAAATAGGCAAGCTCCAGCCGTTTTGCTATGTTGACTTCGAGGCCAGACAAACAGAATTGCACCTCCACACGTTTGCCGCTTATCCGGATCAGGTAACAATGATTAAGACCCAGTCATTGTTCGATTTTTCAACGACGTGAGAGACCGATTTGTTTAGCTGCTTTGCATCTGGACGTTTTGTTCCAGGACATCCAGTTTTCCCCGGATTTCCTCAGACATTCTGCTATTCGGAAAATCTCTGATAATCTGCTGGCCGATGTTGAGTGCGCCGGTCCACTGCTTTTCAGTAACGGCAATTGAAAACTGCACACCGAGGTTATGCAGCTTCGTCCTGAAAATGTCCCTGGCCGCTTCCTGCAGGGCCAGTCCCTCGTTGGGAGTAAGATAGAGGTCAAGCTCTTTTAAAATCTCCAGGCTGCGGTCGGTTTCCTGCTGTTGTACTGCATCGTCCCAGGCAGCGAGCAGTATTTTTTTACGCTCCTGCTTTTTATCGAGTAGGATATGTCGCATCGACTTTGCCTTTTCAGAATCCGGATATGCTTTAACCAATCCTTCAATCTGGACACTTGCCCGAGCCCAGTGACAATTGTCGAGCAGCCTTTCGATATGCGCTATTGCCTGATTGATTCGTTCCTGGTCAGTCGCAGTATGGTATTTTTCCACCTGTGCTCTTAGCTCTTCAGCAAGTTCCGAATATTCGGAGCGAGTGGCAATTTCATCAATTATCTGCTGCGCGGCATCGAATTCCTGCTGCTGTAGCTTGTCAAAAACGGCCTCCCGCAGAGATTGTCTGTCCGCATCCCGGAACGCAATCGCTTTCACTGTCTCACTGACACGGGTGCTGTGATTGATTTGTGTCAGCCCGGTGCTTATCTTTTCCAGAGTTCCGGCAACCGCTTCAAGTTTTATGCTGTTGTCTCGAAGTGCATCAAGTATTTTAAACAGCCTTGAGAGCATGGCCAGAAGTGCGCTAAGGGCTACCAAAACACCAAGCACCAATACGAGCTGGCGCAACATATTGGATTGAGCCGACTGGAAGATATCGGTGAACAAATTAAGCAGAACCACGATTGCCAATGCAATGCAAATAATAACAATATGCCATTTGAATTGATGCAGGAAGCCTTCTTTGTCAGAATTCATAATCTTCCCCTTGCGAAAAAAACGTCTTTTCACAACCTATACCTAAGATACTATATTATAAAGAATAAGTGCTTTTGTCAATAAATAATTGAAAGACAATAACTGTAAAACATCCCAATTTGCCTAAAACAGGACAATTGGTTGTCTTCTTGCGATATTTCAAGCATATTTGAGCTATTTTTTATCCCAGGGCTGTCAACCAATCGACAATAATTAGCGTAATAGTTTGTATGGAGTATAATTGATATGAATGATATTAGAAAATAATAAGAGGAACGCAAATATGAAGGCTTTTAAGTTAGTACTTATTTTAACAATTGCGACCACAACTATGGCGGGCTTGATGCCGGCCGAACAAGCAAATGCAAAGGAAAAAACGGACAAACAAATCGTCGTGGCAGGCAATAACGAATTCGCATTTGAGCTTTACGCCAGGCTGCGCGGCAAAGAAGGAAATCTGTTTTTCTCGCCGTATAGTATCTCGACAGCTTTGGCTCTAACCTACAGCGGCGCACGAGGTCAAACAGAATCGCAGATGGCTGCTGTACTTCACCTGCCGACAGCGCCAGGGGAAACAGCAGCTTTAAAGGACACGTTGGCACAAATGCGGTTTCACTCGGCGTTTGGAAAGATTATAAAAGACCTAAACAGCAGAGGTGAAAAAGGCGGCTATCAGCTTAATGTTGCCAACGCGCTTTGGGGGCAGAAGGATTACGGATTTCTTAAAGAGTATCTGGAACTGATCGAAACAAATTATGGCGGAAAGCTAAATGAAGTTGATTTTATAAGGGCCGCCGAGACGGCACGCGAGACCATAAATAGATGGGTGGAACAAAAGACCAATAATAAGATTAAAAATCTCATTCCAAAAGGTGTGCTGGACTCGATGACCCGTCTTGTTTTGACGAACGCTATTTACTTCAAGGGAAACTGGGCAAGGCAGTTCAAAAAGGAAAAAACAAAGGATGCTCCATTTACTCTCGCCGACGGTAAGAAAGTTGATGCTGCGATGATGAACCAGACCGCGGAGTTTAACTATTTGGAAACTGGAGGTTTTCAGGGCCTTGAGTTGCCGTATGTGGATGATGAACTGTCAATGGTTATTATGCTTCCAAAGGAAATAGACGGCCTGGATGAATTCGAGAAAACACTCACAGTCGAGAACCTCTCGAAATGGCTGGGCAGATTTTATAAACGTGAAGTTGTTGTTTCAGTTCCAAAATTCAAGATGACCAGCCAGTTCGGCCTGGCCTCTGTGCTTAAGTCAATGGGGATGACAGATGCCTTTTCGTCAAATGCGAACTTTTCCGGGATAAACGGTAAAAGAGACCTTTCCATTTCAGCGGTAATCCACAAGGCATATGTAGATGTGAACGAGGAAGGTACCGAAGCAGCGGCGGCGACGGCGGTAACCATGAAGCTAACATCAATTGGGCCGGTCCGGATACCGGTTTTCAGGGCGGACCATCCATTCCTGTTCTTAATCCGCGACAACCATTCATGCGGCATCTTATTCATCGGCCGGGTGATGAACCCGAATGGATGAGAACTTAGAATCGCAGGGTCAATTTTGCGTATAAGGCGCGTTTCGTCTCGAAATCTTTCGTCGTATCATCCACAAAATCCGGGTATGTCATATCTAACAGATGCTGACTTACTATCGCAACATCTATATTCTCGCTGACCTGCCAGATAAGCTCCATAAGAGCATTTTCGGCGTGCAGGCTTTTGTCAGAAGCTAATATTGATTCTATCATCTTGAGGTCTTCTAACTTCAGCCCCTTAGCATTCAGCAGTTCATCCGGATTTGAAGGAATTGAAACTTCCCGGATGTCCGGCTTTTCAGGATGCGGATTATATAAGCCGAGTGTTGCAGCGCCTAATTTATGCAAATCATCATCGGTC
Source organism: uncultured Pirellulales bacterium (assembly GCA_964634515.1). Classification (GTDB taxonomy): domain Bacteria; phylum Planctomycetota; class Phycisphaerae; order Sedimentisphaerales; family Anaerobacaceae; genus NIOZ-UU13. The sequence goes on from CAZWME010000177.1 coordinate 5,255, forward strand.
AAGTTGATAGCCGCGATAGTCCGAGGAATCTCAGGATTTGTTTTCTGAAGCGGCTGCGGAATATCGACCTGGTCAAATACTGTGATAGCGGTGGGTATCTCATAAAGATTTATATCTTTGGTGATCTCTGTAACAACCTCAATATTCATCAGCCCATTTAGAAACTTTCCGAAATTATCTTCTTCGATATAAGCGTGCTGTTGAGCAAACACCTGTGTGCAAAAGCTCAATGATATTACTGTCAGCACGGAAAAATTAATTTTGCGCTTGATGATTTCTTTTGGCTTGAACATGTGATTTTCCTCTCTTCTATTTCCAACAGGGTAAGGTGTATATAATCAAACTCATATAAAATATAGATAGTAATCTTTCGACGGGCAAATCGGTTTGCCGGCTAAATCGGATTCTTTTGCCTTTGTCCGATATAAACCGGAGAATATATATTAGTAGAACTGACTTTTTTCTAACGGTTTCTCGAATGTTTATTTAATCCGGGGCATAACGGCGTTGTAACATTCGAATTCAGAGTCAAAATTTGATTTTGACGGCATTCAGCTAACATCATCTGGTAGCTTTGGAATATTTTCACAGCTCCCAGCGAAGACTTAAACTACGATAACAGCCTGAAAACAGCAGTTTTTCCAGTCCCGAACACTCAGGGAAAAAATTTTTTATTTTTTTTAAAATAATGCTTGCTAAGTTGCCGTACATAGTACATAATGTATTAATGGTATTAATACAATTTTGATTGTGAGTTTTGAGAATATGAAAAAAGTGCTTAGACAAGGGGAGACAGGCTAATGCCTTTGTGGATACAAATACTGCCCGGTTCGGATGAGCCTATTTATGTTCAGGTCACCGAGCAGATAAGTGAAGCTATCGCCCGGGGCCAATTGGCAAGCGGCGATAAGCTGCCCGCCGTGAGAAAACTTGCATCGGAACTGGTGATTAATCCCAATACCGTTGCCAGAGCTTACAGCCGGTTAGAACAGACCGGGCTGGTTACCACCAAAACCGGCTCTGGCACATTTGTCAGCGACCCGAAGATGCGCAGAAGTGATGCCGCAGATATCAATATGCTTGCCGAGAGAATGGATACCCTTATTACAAGAGGTTTGAACCTGGGTATGGGAGAACAGGACTTGATAAGGCTGTTCGAGAACAGATTAGCAAAATTCAACAAGGAATCAAATAAGCGGAAAGAAGAGAAATGAGTGAGATAGTAATAGAAACAGAAGGTCTAACGAAATATTACGGCAGGAGTCTTGCAGTTGACCATTTAGACCTGAAAATACCGCGCGGCTGTATCTGCGGATTTGTTGGCCGTAACGGGGCGGGAAAAACAACCGCCATCAAGCTAATGTTAGGCTTGTTACAACCCACTGCGGGCTCATCAAGATTATTAGGCGGCTGGGATTCGTCGAGGTTAACACCTGCAATCCGTCAGCGTATAGGTTACGTAACGGAAGGTCATAGGCTGTTTCGCTGGATGAGTATCGCCGGGTTAGAGAAATTTCAACGGGCTTTTTTTCCAAAGCAGTGGGATGACAAGTTTTTTGCCGATATGATTGAATACTTCGACCTGCCGAAAAAGAAAAAGATAAAACACCTTTCAAACGGCCAGCGGGCACAGGTCTCGCTGGCCCTTGCCCTTGCCCCGAATCCGGAACTGCTGATAATGGATGACCCGACACTCGGACTTGATGCGGCAATAAGACGCCAGTTTTTGGAGGGCATGATTGGGCTTATTATGCGTGAAGGGCGGACTGTTCTTTTCTCCAGCCATATTCTCGGCGATGTCGAAAGGGTTTCTGAGAGGATAGTGGTTATTGACAAAGGTGTATTAAGGGCATACTGCTCCCTCGAACAGTTCCAGGAAGCGATTAAGAAAGTGATATTTACTTTTGCCGATTCGGTTCCCGATGAAGTCAATATCGACGGGCTTTTACACTGCAAACGAAGCGAAAAACAGCTTGAACTGACTTTAGTCGGTATTGATGATGAACAAATTGCTGAATGTGCCAAGTCGGCCGGAGCGGAAAATTACGACATCATTAAAATGAACCTTGAAGACCAGTTCATCGAATTTACCGCGCCGGCCAATCAGAAGAGATTATTCAAGTGGGAGGAAAGATAAAATGAGATTCTCAACTTTGCTGTTCAAAGAACTCCGTGAATGTCTGCCGTGGATGCTTTTAGCCGCCATTGTATTTATTGCCGTTACCGGTGTTCTTATACAAACAGAGACTTACAGCACTAACAATAGCTATCGTTATTCGCGTTTATCGCCCGGTACCACTGTAAGTGGTTATCAGTTTACTTTTTATCCAGCAATGAATCAAACCGGTCCGTGGCTGTTTGTTGTGTCCGTCGGACTCGGCCTTGCTCTCGGGATTAGACAGTTCTGGATACCCAATTTTACAAGGACATGGCCTTTTTTACTCCATCGCTCGGTCAATAGAAACACAATACTTGCCACCAAGCTGACCGCGGCATCGATAGCTTTTGCCTGCTCTATAGTTCCTGTATGGATCGGCATTTATTGGTATGCCACCCGACCGGAGGTCTTCGTTATACCACCAACCTTCAGATTTTTCATTGAGGGATGGATTTTCATCATTCTGGGATTTGTGACTTATCTTGGAACCGCCCTGTCGGGTCTTAGCACAGCCAAATGGTACACAACGAAGATATTCGGCATTTTATTTGTTGTCGCTTTTTTTATGACACTTAGTATGTGGACACTTGCCGGGTTTCTGGTTGCTTTTATTTTCAGTGCAGCTATCTTACTAATGCAAATTTAACAAAAATTACTGAGAAGAGAAATTTAATAGGGG
>CAZWME010000178.1:0-8076 GCA_964634515.1 uncultured Pirellulales bacterium
TGCACGGGCCCCTGCTCGGCTGCGTTACCGACACCAGCGCAAAATTCTGGGTGCGCACAGCCAACGAAGTGCCCGTACAGGTCCTCATCAGGACCTCGGGAAATGCGAAATCAACAATCAGCTCGGCCATCGCAAAGACAAATAAGGCCAAAGACTTTACGGCTATGATTTCCGTCCGGGGCTTAAAACCTGATACCCGCTACTATTACAAACTGCTGGTGGATGGCAGTATGCAGCCGAGACAGTGGGCGTTTCGTACTTTTCCGGCATCAGGGGCCCAAAGTCAATTTTGGATTGGCTTCGGCGGCGGTGCGGGCTTCACTCCACAGTACGAAAGAATGTGGGACACGATTACCTCTCACAATCTGCTTGCATTTCTCCTTCTCGGCGACAACGTGTATATCGATAATCCTACAAGACAGGCGGTGCAGCAATATTGCTATTATCGGCGCCAGTCACGTCTCGAATTCCAGGATTTTGCCGCCTCGACGGCCATCTATGCCATCTGGGACGACCACGACTTCACAACCAACGATGCCGGTGGCGGCCCTGAAATCCTCAAACCCTACTGGAAAATTCCTGTCTGGCGTACATTTGTCAACAACTGGAACAACCCTTACTACGCCGGAGGGGAAAATCAACCGGGCTGCTGGTTTGATTTCTCCATCGGGGATGTGGATTTCTTTATGCTGGATGGCCGCTACTATCGTACCAAATCCATGGTTACGAATCCGTCTATGCTCGGCGATGTCCAGAAAATGTGGCTATTTAAGAAATTGAAGTCCTCTACGGCAACTTTCAAAGTGCTCGCTTCGCCCGTGCCCTGGTCTTACGGCGCCAAGCCCGGCAGTCGAGACCCATGGCAGGGTTATAAAACAGAACGAGAGCAGCTTTTTACCTTTCTTGGATCCAACAAGATTGACGGGGTAATACTAATTTCGGCCGACCGCCATCGCTCCGACATCTGGAAGATTGAAAGGCCGGATGGGTACGATCTGTATGAATTCGAAAGTTCAAAACTGACTAACATCCACACACACAAAATAATGCCCGGCTCTTTATTCGGATACAACAAAAAATGCTCCTTCGGACGTCTCCAGTTTGATACTACTATACCAGATCCGCAGGTAACCTATAAAATAATCAGCATCGATAACGAGGTCATCTATACGTTTTCCCTCAAAAAAAGTCAACTGACCGGGAAAAACGCCAAATAAAGACGGCCCGTGCAACACCAACGGTTTTGTAAAAACTTGCATAAATATACACCATGAGATACAATGTCTAAAAAAGAAAAAGAACAAGATTTAACCCGAGATTGGGAAGCTAAAAAATGGCCAAGCAATCAAATACGAAAAAAACCAAGGCAATCTGCAGTTTCTGCGGTCGAGCGGCAACACAGTCTGACACTCTCATAGAAGGCCCCAGTAAAGTCTATATTTGTCCGGAATGTGTTGAGCTGTGCCATAACATCATCCGTCAAAACCGCAAGCGAACCGGTATAGGCGGCGCTAGTCTTGAAGAAATGCCCAAACCGAGAACAATAAAAGAATATCTGGACCAGTACGTAATCGGCCAGGAACATGCCAAAAAATATCTTTCAGTAGCCGTCCATAACCACTACAAACGGCTGATGCACACCGACAGCAACGACAGTGACGTTGAGATAGACAAATCCAACGTTCTTTTAATCGGCCCGACCGGTTCCGGCAAAACGCTCCTGGCCCGCACACTCGCAAATAAACTGGAAGTGCCGTTCGCAATATGTGACGCGACGACAGTTACCGAGGCGGGATACGTCGGCGAAGATGTAGAAAACTTTTTGCTGCGATTGCTCCAGGCGGCAGACTACGACATAGAAACGGCGCAACGGGGGATCGTCTATATCGATGAAATAGATAAGGTCGGCAAAACATCTCAGAACGTCTCAATCACACGTGACGTATCCGGGGAAGGCGTCCAGCAGGCCCTGTTAAAAATGCTCGAAGGTACCACCGCAAACATCCCGCCCCAGGGCGGCAGAAAACACCCCGAGCAATCGTACATACAAATCGACACCACGCAGATACTTTTTATATGCGGCGGAACCTTCGTAGGGCTGGAAAATATCATCAAAAAGCGGCTCGGCAAAAAAATGATCGGATTCGATTCCGAACTGGCCGGCAAAACCGACGAAAAAACCGAGTACAGTGACATATTGCAGCAGGTGGTACCGGAGGACATTATCGAGTATGGAATGATTCCAGAAATGGTTGGCCGTCTTCCTGTAATTACAACTCTTACAACTCTCGATGAAAATGCACTTATAGAAATTCTGACTCAACCGAAGAATGCGCTCTGCAAGCAGTATCAAAGATTTTTCCAGATGGAAAACGCCGAGCTTGAGTTTACAGATGACGGCCTTCACGCCCTGGCTCAGAAAGCGCTTAAGCGTGATACCGGCGCCCGTGCATTGCGTGCTATCACAGAGGAGCTGATGATTGACCTGATGTACCAACTGCCTGAAGAAACAAAGCCGGCGAAATATATAATCAACCGCGATATTGTCGAGGGCAAAGCCGAACTGTTCACAGCAAAAGAAAAAACAAAAAAAGAATCGGCCTAAAAAAGCTCAAACGGTTAGATTTGAGGTTAAATATGCTGTCCAATCCTAAAGTTACTGAATCACTTGTACAAAAGATTGTTGAAGCTGTACACCCGCTAAAGATAATTCTCTTTGGTTCATATGCCCAAGACAAACCAAATCCGGAAAGCGACATTGATGTTCTGGTCGTAATGCCCGAAGGTGTTCATTGCCGGCGAACTTCACAACTGTTATATCGACAAATTAGAGGATTAGGGGTTCCTTTTGATGTCTTAGTGTCAACACCAAGTATTTTAGAAAAACATAAAGATAATATCGGCTTAATTTACAGAACTGTGCTAAAAGAAGGAAAAGAAATATATGCCGCCTGAGGTTCATTTTTCAGGAAGCCCTGCTGACTGGTTACGTTACGCTCGCAGCGATTTAGAGCTTGCCCGCACAATCCGACCGGCTGAGGTTATGTTTGAAGGACTCTGCTTTCATGCTCAACAAGCGGCAGACAAAGCTCTGAAAGCGGTACTTATTGCCAAATGCGTTCCTCCTCCGAAAACTCACAACATCAGAACACTCCTTGACCTTTTGCCGGTAGAGATCATTGCGCCACGGGAAATAGAAGATGCAGCAAGTCTTAGCGACTATGCCGTTACAAGCCGTTACCCTGGTGACTTTGAGTCTGTTAATGAAGAAGAATACAAAGAAACGGTACGATTAGCAGAAACGGTTGTTCTATGGGCGGAAAGAATTATCCAATAGCAAAAAGATGATGTCACTTAAATTTCAGACAGTTGGATTATTATTGTGAATAAGGTTCGGGCAAATAGAAATCGTACAATAACACTCAGCCACGGGGAAACAGAACGTTACAGCAAGGATTTACTACGAATTTCCAAACCTGCTGCTGTAAACACCCTCGAAAACAAGATAGTAAACCAGGACACTTTTGAAGCACTTACTTTTCTGGGGGAGAACTTTGTTGACCTGTTGATACTGGATCCGCCATACAATCTTACAAAAACCTTTAACTCAAACACCTTTAGAAAAAAGAGCATTACAAAATACGCCGAATGGCTCGAAAACCTGATGTTCAAATTGCTGCCCACCCTTAAAAACACCGCCTCGGTCTATGTCTGCTCTGAGTGGTATTCGTCAACAGCGGTGCATCTTGTGCTGGACAAGCTGCTTAAGGTAAGAAATCGAATCACCTGGGAAAGGGAAAAAGGCAGGGGCGCGAAAAGAAACTTCAAAAACGCCTCGGAGGATATCTGGTTCGCAACCGTTTCCGACGATTATATATTCAATGTTGAAAACGTAAAGCTAAAACGCAGAGTGCTCGCACCATACACCGACACGAACGGTGAACCAAAAGACTGGAATAAAACATCCGACGGCCAGTTTCGTCTCACGCATCCGTCAAATTTATGGAACGATATTACTGTGCCCTTCTGGTCAATGCCGGAGAACACAGACCACCCGACACAAAAACCCGAAAAGCTGTTAGCTAAATTGATCCTGGCAAGCACAAATGAAAACGACTTTGTATTCGACCCATTTATGGGCGTCGGCAGCAGTCTTGTCGCGGCTAAAAAGCTGAATCGTAAATACCTTGGCTCTGAGATTGAAACCGAATATTGCCTGCTCGGGTCAAAACGCCTGCACTTAGCAGAGCTTGATACGACAATTCAAGGCTATAGCGGCGGAGTATTCTGGGAAAGAAACACACTAAAGGGGCAAAAACAAAATACACAAACACATGTTGCTTCAACGAGACGGTCAAAAAAGCACACTCTCGCAAGAGAGCCTCATATTGTGATTTAGCTTGAAAATAATACCTTATTCCACCACTGTCACTGTTGAAATACCCTCCACCAACAGGTCATATACCAGTTTCACCTCACCGTTGTACATTCTAATACAACCTCGTGAATCCGCCTTTCCTATAAGTTCAGGGTCTTTCGTACCGTGAATACCAATACCGATTACGTCTTTTGCATTTCCTTCGAGACCATCGAGCCCAATCCATCTTGAGCCCAAAGGATAGTCCGGGTCCTCGGGATAAAATATTTTGCCTATTTCCCTGTCCGGCCATGGTGGCTGGATGAGCTTTCCCTTTCCCGGAGCTTTAACCCTCCAGAGCCCTGTCGGTGTTTCGCGCCCCGGCTTGCCCAGACCGACACGAAAACTCCGAACAAAAGTTTTGTCCTGAAGATACAAATCCATAATAAAAGACGAACGATCCACTCTGACATGGAACGGACCATTGACAACTTTTATTGTTTCACCGGCCCGCAAATTCTCGGGTTTTCTGATTTTGTTGATTTTCAAAAGAATTTCCCAGGGGACTTTATACTTCCTGGCAATCGTAGAAAGTAAATCACCCGACTTGACCTTATAAGTTCCGCAAAGCTTGTCATCAGGATAAATAATCTTTTCGAACAGCCATTTATCGGCAAGATCCCTCAGTTGCTCCTTCACATATGTCCGCTGCTTTTTATTCAAAGGCATTCGAAACGCCTCGGTCAATTTTGTACGGGCATCTATAATCCTTTCGGGCTTTTCGCTGAGCAGCGCTGCGGCTTCGGCAATCAGCGATGCAGCTTCCGAATTAGGTGCAAAATCCGGTACAAATGCAACATCCGGCGAATCCTGTTTCGGTTGAGCTGCCGGTAATTCCGGTTCCGGTTCAGGAATTGGTTCAGGTATTGGTTCCGGAATTGGTTCCGGCTCCGGCTCCGGCTCTTTAACCACCTCCGGCTCTTTTTCCTTCACTTCCGGTATTTTGGACTCAAGTGTGACATCGTTACTATCAACCGTATTTGCGTCTTTACCGAAAGGACCATATTTAACAGCAAGAACCAAACCAACAATAAGCAAAACTGGAATTATATATTTCCAGCGTTGCTGAGGTTTTCGTCTGCTTCGCGGACGATGAGAACGACGAGCCATCTTATTCTCCTTTTGAGTTATTGGATTCCCGCCTCGGGGGAATCCTTAATATATATTATTTCCTTTTCCGTAACTACAATATCCACCGGCTCATCATGCTCTGTCACCGGTATTTTTTCAACTAACTGCTCAGTAAAACCAAAGCCGCATCTGGAAGCCTTAAGTTCGGTATTAGCAAAAAACCTGTCGTAATATGCACGACCCCGGCCAAGTCGATTGCCCTTTTTGTCAAATCCCAAAGCCGGCGTTACCACCAAATCAATCTCCTCAAATGCCACCGGTACTCCTGCTATTGGGTTTTGCAGACCGGACGCTTCGGTCGAAATCCCCGTTTCCAGCGAGTTTATCTGTACCGCTATCATATGCCTTTGCTGGAAGGAAACCTTCGGCACTGCTATCGCCTTACCAAGCTGCCAGGCGTGCAGTATTGCCTCTGAGGTATCAACCTCGTGGGGAAGAGACAAAAACATCATAACCATCGATGCATTTTTAAATTGTGGAATCGAAACCAAATTCTTACAGGCTTTCCGGCTTTTTTCACTCCTCTGCAGTGACGTTATAGAAAGCAGACAATTCTGTAACTCACGGCGCAGCTTAGCTTTGTCCATTTACCTATCCTTCTCTACGGTATTGTCTTCGACAGGTTTGTTATTTTTTAACAAGCTTTGCAACTTTTGTAAATAGCGCTTAATATTTTTTTCACAACCGATATCTTTCGGCATGTAATATTTTTTCTTCACTGTTGCCGGAAGATATTCCTGCGGCACGAAACCATCCTTAAAGTTGTGTGGATATTTGTAATCAACCCCAAAACCCAGCTTTTTTGCAGCCGCATAGTGGCTGACTTTCAAATGTTTGGGTACTTGTTTAGTCGGCTGCTGTTTTACGTCCGCCATCGCCGACCATACAGCACAAGCTGAGGCATTCGATTTTGGCGCACAGGCAACATACAAAGCCGCCTGAGCAAGTGCCAACTGGGCTTCCGGCAAACCAACAAACTCAGATATCTGAACGGCCGCGGCCGCTAACACAGTTGCCATCGGATCGGCGTTTCCCACGTCTTCAGCAGCACAAATCGCAATGCGCCGGGCGATAAAGCGCGTATCTTCGCCACCGGTTAACATGCGGGCAAGCCAGTAAACCGTGGCATCAGGGTCCGAACCCCGCATGCTCTTCTGCAAAGCACTTGCCAGATCATAGTGCGTATCGCCCGTGCCGTTGTAGTCAATCGTCTTCTGTTGTATCGACTCGGTCGCAACTTCCAGATTAAATTTTATTTTCGCATTGGGTTTTCGTGCCTCCTGCGACAAGATGCCCACCTCAAGAGCCATCAGGGCCTTTCTGGCATCCCCATCGCACATAACCGCTAACAATTTCAGTGCTTTTTGGTCCGCCTCAATATCAAGTTTACCGAGTCCCCGCTCGGAATCTGTAATTGCCATCTTCAGCAACTGCACAATATCTTCCTGCTTCAAGGGCTCAAAATGAAATACAGTGCTGCGGGATATCAACGGAGAATTGACTGAAAAAAAAGGATTTTCTGTAGTGGCACCTATTAGGATCAAAATACCCGCCTCGACATCGTTCAGCAGGACATCCTGCTGGGCACGGTTAAAGCGGTGAATTTCGTCGATAAAAAGCACAGTCCTCGTTTTTTCCACTGCGAGTCTGCCACGGGCTTGCTCGATTATATGCCGAATATCCTTCACGCTGGCCGCAGGAGCGCTGAGATAGTAAAACTGGGCCTTCGTGTAGTTTGCAATTACCGCCGCCAAAGACGTCTTGCCGACCCCCGGAGGGCCATAAAATATCAGGCTGCTGAGCCTGTCCGCCTCGAGCATTCTCGTTAAAAGCTTATCTGATCCGAGAAAATGTCTTTGTCCGATAAATTCATCAAGTTTTCTCGGCCTCATCCGAGCCGCCAGCGGCGCCACTGAGCCGATATTCGCCTCTTCAAAACCGCTGAACAGAGTTTTGCCGCCCTTGTTTTTTATCATAGTCCTATATTATATGAAAGATGCTCAAAATTGTCGAAGTTTATTCGGGACACTACAATTAGGAATACTGAGGCTGTTTTTTGCCCTGTTCCCTCATATACAGAAAATGCAAAAAAAAATAAAAAAAAACTTTTTTTTATTTGATTTACGGTAATGAGCCGATAAACTTTTTATACAGGTGGTGGGTGGTTTAATCTTATAATGTAATATAGTGATGTTTCACGTAGCAGGTAAATTTGAGAAATGTAGATTAGTTACTAACTAAAGGAGATGAACATGAAGAAAGGAATTTTGTTAACCATCGTAGTTTTTTTAAGTACTGTGGCTTTTGCCCAGGCACAGGAAGGCGACCTTACTGGGACTATCGATGTAACCTACCTCAGTGCATATACATGGTACGGCATCGATAGAATGGTCGGGGCCCATGGTGAAGGCGCAACTGCAATCACTCTCGATCTGGATCTTTATGATACCGGACTCGGCCTAAGCGTAAAGTCTTTAAGGGCCAATACCGCTGCTGTAGATGGGCCTGGTGGAGGTGTCAGTCTCGTA
>CAZWME010000179.1:0-8022 GCA_964634515.1 uncultured Pirellulales bacterium
TGTTGAGCACAACTAAATCCAAAATGGATAGAAAATAATACAGATTATTTCCTGAGCAGGCTTACCATCAGATTCCAGAAACGCTTCTCATCTATCTCCATAAGAATGCGGGCCTTTTGAGTGCCTGCAGGCCCATGTTTTCGATAACCCAGACTGCGGCCATAGTCCAGACTAAAATCTGAATTGACATCGACCCAACGGATTTCTTCTTCAACAATTAACGTCGGATCAATCACAACCGCAGCAGCTATAGTGTCCCAAACTAATCGAGTATAGCCAGGGTCCTTCTCAAAACTCGGCCCGTACTTTTCCCGGAACATCTTTGCAATTGGTGTCCCCACAGCCGTAATGCGCTCAAAGAGTTTCTTATTCAAACGATATTTCTCACAGACATCCAGGCCTACGATAAGTTGATCCGCAAAAGCCGCTCGAACAGACATCTTGGCTGCTTCAGGATCAAACCACCAGTTGAACTCGGCTGCCGGGGTCGTATTGCCCGGAGTATCAAATGCCCCGCCCATATAAACAACTCTCTTTATCATTGGAATAATCTCCGGCGCCATTCTTATGGCGATTGCCAGGTTCGTACATGGCCCTATCGGCATAACGGTAACTTCCCCCGGATTGGCCTTGATAGTGTCAATCAGAAAATCCACCGCGTGCTTATCTACCGGCTTTATTGTCGGCCTGCTCCCAAACGCCCTGCGATACACTTCCAAATACGATTCCGGTTCGACCCTGCTGAAACAGCCGACAAAGCCTGAGCCGTAACCAAACATCTTCTGCTCGATTTCGAGGTTCTCATATCGCCCTGCTCGAAGCGGATAACGTATCCCCAATGCCACCGGAACATCCCTGCGTTTCAGCACCTCAAGCTGACGAATAGCATACGCCGCCCCCTCACAAACCCACGTATTTCCAGGAACTATCGTCACGCCAAGCAGCTCTATATCCGGATGGTTTGCGAGCATCATCATCGCCACGCCATCGTCATACAACATAACCATGTCCGTATCGAGGATGACCTTCTCTTTGGCCCCCGCTACACAACCCAAACCCGCAGGCAGTATTACTCCGATAAGCACAACAGCCAAATGCTTCATTGTAAACATCCTCTTATTCCTCCTGCTAATACTATCTTCTATCAAAAGCTTAACCGAGACTTCCCATCTATCCCTGCTCAGCTATGTCACCAAGTCTGATTATAGATAGAATATCAAGCCTGCCTTGAAAATTCAAGTGCTCTGGCTGTTTATCGTAGAACCTTACGGATTGACGGCTCCGGGTGAAGGCGCAGAGGCGGTCCAGTTGTCAGGGTCGTTGCCGTAGTTTTGGCCGGACACGCGAGACAAAGATGCCAAGCCGTCGTCCGGGGCTGTCGGCCAGTGGTCAACTCCATCGGGGGAATTCTCAGGATGAGAACCGTCGCTGTAAGTGACTCTATCAATGCGAATGTAATAAAGTGTGCCGGAGTCGTCCACGTCACCCGGCATCGAAATTTGGAGCCTCTCGCCGGCGTTGTTCAGGCTGCCGCTGTAAGGACCAAGAATCCTCTCAACAGGGACAGCCGGATACCGCCATGAAAACGCCTCCGGATCCTTGACCACAAGCAAATATCCGTCGGCGGGTATCGTAACGGGAATATCAGCCGGGAAGGTAAATTCAATACCATCGGTGAACTTCCACGGCAGGGCCTTGTCATCACGAAATAAGGTTACAGGTGCTGCGCTGATGTTGTGCAGCTCTACATATTCGTACTGGTCGTTGGTATATGAACCGCCAACCGGCCAGGATGGATTGTACATAATCTCGCTGATGACTATCGGGCCGACCTTCGGATAGGCATTGGCTGAGTCCGGAGTATTTTCGGACATCGGTACAAAGTTGTAGTTGCCGGTGCTGGGCTTATAGTATCGGCCAAAAGATACGCCGGTCTGGGAACCGCCGAAATCCTCCATGTTGCGATAGCCTGTTAAAAGATTGCCTTCTGCCGAGCTTAGATACAATCGTTCACCGTTTTCGCTGAGGGCAAAGGGCTGATTAGAATCCGGGTCAGATGAGTTATTGAAATGCTGGTCTTCGTAGAACACAATATATCCAACCGGAGCAATTATTGTCCCTGCGGCAATCCGGTATTTGGCTAAATCGGAGCTGCTGTCACTGAGAAACCAGCCGCCAATGTCGATAGCAGTGCCGGTAGTATTATGCAGCTCTATCCAGTCCGCGGCATCGGCATGTGAATGGGCCAGTACCTCGTTAATAACCACCTCGCCGGGCTCGGGGACAATACCGCTGTCATCTTCACCCGGCGAACCGCTGAGAAATGCACTTGCACGCCAGGAGTCTTTTTCGTTCCAGCCGTATGGGTCGGTGTTGGCAGGGTCAATTATTGTCAGAGAGAAACCATCTCCATCGGTAATTGAGCGCCAGCCGTCCTTGTAGTCGAAGTCCAGAATTGTTTGGCCAATAGCATCTTCCAGCACGATTCGCTCCCCGCCATCATTTAATCTGCCTGAGTATTGCCCGGCTATATTAAGAGCTGTGCCGTATCTGGTCTCGAAGGCCTGGCGGTCCTGAACTACTACGACATATTCGTTGCCTGCAAGCTCAATATTCGGGAAGGTAAAATCAATTCCGTTTGTGAATTTAACCAGATTCAAATTAATCGTTTCACCCCCGATGTTTTTCAGCTCGATATATTCGGTATTCGGATCGTTCGGATTATACATAATCTCCGTGATACGAAGATTATCCGCCACCGGGCCAACGGCAAAGGTCGCCTCATTGAGAGCGCTCCACGTGCTGCCGCTTAGTACGCGGGCTTTTACCTGGGTGCTATTATTCAGCCTGATCGGCCCTGAATATTGAATCGCCTCAGGCGAAATACCAAGGTCATTAACAGGAACGCTTTGTGAGACAACCAGTTCTGACGATATTAAAAAGTCACTGCTGGTGGCCCTTTGATTAAGGCCGTGTATAGCTAAGATATTCTCGCCGCTGCGCAGGGCGTTCAGAAACGATGAGACATTGAAATTCTCGAAAACCACCGCCGCCGAATCGGTGTTCTGGACCGAGGCACTGGAATTCCACACCGGCGTACCGGTGAAATTGCTTCTGGCTATCTCCGTGCCGTTAATGTAAGCGACAAAACCGTCATCGTACAGAACTTTCAGCGTCATAATGTTGAAACCGGCCTGGTCACCGCTGTTAACTTCAAAAGGAATACGGATATAACAACTGGTGCTGCCGTTATACATTGCTTCCTGCACATCGAGACTTATATAGTTCTGATAACCAGAGCTTCTTTCGTACCCGACACCCCCGGGACTTCCGACACTAACCGGCCAGGTTGAGTCATCGAAAGAGTGTCTTCCCTTCCAGTTATTGTTGATAGACCTCGTTGGAACAAGCACTCTCTTTTCAGCATCCTCAGCCACCAGCGTAGTACTCGTAATACCCCCCTGCTGGGATGCCCCCGACAAACGCGGGTCGGAGCCGTCGAGCGTGTACCATATTGTCCCCGCAGAAGAAGTCATCGAAAATAAATTGCCGCTTGAGATATGTCCCCCGTGCTTATATACACCGTTGATACGAAATACCGGCGCTTCTACATTGGGATAGAGCCCGGCGTTACGAAACTGCTGCAAGACTATATCAGACCTCTGAGGAAGGTAGTACCGCAAAATCCAGTCCCGCCCGGCGCGCTCGTCATTATAATTATAGTCACTGTCATACCATTCCTCTAATGTTAACGGCCGGCTGTGATGCTGGTCACCCCAGCGGGCCGACTCGGCAACAATGGCCTTTTCCACGCCGTCCGCAAGGTCGGCATAACGTTTGATTAACGATTCCGGCGTCAAAACTCCTCCGTTGAAAAAGAATTTATGGACGCGGTCGGCAAAAAGCTGCCTGTACTCGGTATTCTCTTTAAGGGATTGATGCGGCACCCCAGCCTGCGAGAAATTATTATTCAGGGCGTTCTTGTTGAGCGGTGAGCGGCCAAGATTGTTTCCGATGGTATTTTCATAGTCCCAGCAGTAAAACTTAAAGCCCGTACTACTGTCCGACCTGTCACGCCCGGCCCACCAGTTCTTCTTGGGCCAGTCCCAGTTGCCCCCCCATAGGTTCACTATCAGATAGTCAATATAATTTGTAACATCAAGCAGGTCTGGATATGACGAATTTGGCGTACCGTCCGGATTGTTACCCTGAAGCTCCTGATAAACCTCGTTAGAGTTCGGCGCCTGACGGCACTTCGCAATCATCTGGTTCCACGCTGTCTTGTTCCCTTCGTTAGCCGCGTTATCATGAATCGCGTCCCAGTTGTCCCTCTCGCCTCCATAATAGCTGGCCGAAAAAGCATTGTCCGGCCGTTCAACTGGATTATACAGCCCCCAGTAAATACCGTTTATGTAAAGATGTACAAACATCCCGTGTGCACTGGCGTTGCCCGTAGCCCGCTGCAACTCGCGCCCAAAGTCGTCCCGCGTGTACTGCTCCGTATATCTGGCAGCGCTCCACGAATAGCCGTCGTTGGCGCCGGCCCGAAGAACAATCGTATCAAAGCTATCGGCTGCGTCCTCACCAAACAGCGGATACTTCAGCTTGGTCGGCCCGTAAATCCCCTTGAACAACAGACGGAAAGAATGTTTTTTAGTTCCGCTGTGCTGCCGAAAATAACCGCCCTGAATGCGAATCCCACAGCTTATCTGAAAATCCTCCCGCCCATCAGGATAAAAAAGTTCCACCGACGCCGGTCGTTCCCAGTTGATTCCATGACTGGTGGAGTTGGTATAGATTCCATCGCTACCGAACATATCGTCAATTTTCATCGATATCGACATCGTAGGAAGTGACTTCAGGTCATCCCGAATCGTTCTCGCATAGACACCATTGAACAAATCCTCTCTGCTTTGCCCGATTACATCCCGATCCATTCCATAGTCCGGACTCGTCCCTCCCCACGAACTCGGAAATCCCGCTTCCAGCGTCGCCTGACGGTCCTGAACAATCACATCGTCGAGAAAAATATAAGTCTGAGTGTCCCCGTTGGTCGTCTTGAAGCCCGGCTTCACTGCCTTTGCCCGCAAGCAGGTGGTTTTATTAATAGCAATAGGATTACTATAAACCATCCCCTCGACAATCCGCCCGCCGTGATCAGCTTGATAATAATACGGATCACTGCCGTCAAGCGTATAATAGATAACAGCATCCTCTGTTTCAGTTGCTATCGTGACAAAAATCGGCGCATCGTAAAAGCCCCGCTCATGGCTGAATTTCACATCTTTAACTTCACCCAGGAAGACAGTTTTATTTTGCTTTCCCGGACGGGGAAAACCAAAGACACACCAGTTGTCACTGGCATCGGGGTAGCGACCATAAGAAATATCGGCACTCTGCTCATCAAAAACAACACTGTCAATCAAAGTACTGCCATCTCTGTCGAACAGACCTATCTCCTCACCGCTCGCACTAAGCTTAAAATTCGCATGAAGCCCGCTATCGGCAATATCATTGTCCGCCCATATCAACAGATACCCCCCGGCACTAATGGTAGTTGTCGCCGGTTCCCCATCAGGAAATCTCCACTTGGTCGGTGAGGACAGATTGTCCGTAAGATACAATCCGGCAACATTAATAGCCTCTGCGCCATAATTGTGGATTTCGATCCAGTCCTCATATTGCCCCTGTGGGTCCTGGATATCACTACTGTTTGATGCCAAGAATTCATTGATTACCAAAGGTTCTGCGCTACAGACCTCTTCAACCAAAAAAAAAACTATAACAAATAAGTTCAGTGACAGGACAAGCAGCAGACTTGTAATATTACAGCTTCTAAGTATTTAATATCCCCTTCCTCTTCGCATCTACGGCATTTCGATATTGTCAGACCTAAAGTCTCCTTCAGAGTACGCAAGAAAATAAAACTTCTATTTTATTATAGCAAAAATCAAAGAACGAATCAAGTCCGAAACCGTCACATCTTGAGAACGTACCACATCGATGACAATGAGAGGGAGAAAAAGGCCGCAAGTGAAATACTCACGGCCCTTGTATATCAGCCTAAACTTGAAATATTCAATTCTTATATTATTATCTCACCCGGAAACAGCTAACGCATCAAAGACCTGTACCATGCAGGCCGTTCGGGCTTTTCCGGTGAATCCAGAAGCTCTCGCCACTTCTCATCTGTCAGCCGATCCGCCATGGGGTGCTTAAACTCATAGTAGCTCAGCACCGGGCCAACAGCCAGAAATGCAGAACCATCGGGACGTGGACAAGCCACCACGACAAGGTCCACTTTGCCAACCCCCTCCTCCAGAACACTTTCCTCACTGCCGACTGTGTGGACATCAGCAACCATTGTTGTTTTAAGACCCGTCTCGCCAATTCCTGTCACAACCCATTCCAAATCGTCGGCCAAATTATTCAGATATAATCTGTCTTGATTAGACAGGGATTGGTTGGTCAATTGCTTAGTGACAATCTCGATAAGCCTGTCCAACATCTCCTCAAAAGACAACAGCCTTTCTACAGCCTGCTCAGACAGGACTTCCATATCGCTTAGTCCCGTTCGGGTCATCCTGGCCAAAGCCAGCAAACGCCCAAAAAACTCCGGCGCCGGTTCAACGTAGGCCGGAGGAGTTGGTGGGGATGATTCGGCAAAAGGGGGATTAACACTATAGCTTTGCTTGGCATACAAAATTGTATCGTGCCGCAGCTCTGCCCAAGATGCCAGTGCCGCGTTGAGAGACCGCTTCGACCAGGCCGGTCTCTGCATAAAGATCGGGTACCCATCCCCATAATCGGTTATCAGGGCCCGAAGACTATAGAGCCAGCCCCAATACAAATTCCGATTCCAGTCCTCAGGGCCGAAAGCACCGAACTCATCTGCTAATTCATTGAACTTCTCCCAGTAGCCCAAATAGTCCGTGTCACCCTCCTGAATCAGGATATCTTTGGCTTGTTCAGAACCCAAAAGGGCCATAACATCCAGACCACGGGGATAGCCTCGTACGATAACGAAAGGTGTGACTACACATGTGAATGGAAGGTCATTTAAATCACCCGTGTAGTCTTTAACCTGGGAAAAGACAAGGTTTTGGAACATATAAGAATCGGGGATAAATCGCTGGCCCATCAAACGCATGCCTTTGGTCTTATCGAGGATTTCATTCAGAGTCTCTTCAGTCACTGGAGGCAGCACATTAGGATCTCCGGTTCCACCAAAGATCTTGGGGGCCGGCAGCAAGGCCAGTTCGGCCTTGAGTTTATGAAAATCATTGGGATCATCCAGCTCTGCCAACATATATTCCTGACCAAACACCCTCTCTAAAGCCCAAAGATAGTCGTATGGTGTCAGATCATCCGATAGGCCTACATAAAAAGCCGTCACCGTGTATATTCGATCCCAGATTTCACGCCCCAGGCGTTCATCGACCTGTTGCGTATTAAGAGAAACAGCTAAAAGACATGCCTGAAGGGTTTGTATCTTTGCATCATACGGATTGATAAGGGCCTTACCCAATTGGCCCCAATTCTCATGACCCTTGAGCAGGAAGGCCATACGTCCATACCACATCAGGGTTTTGAAATATCTCTTGAGCTTTTCGCTTCGGGTATAATGACCTCGCGGAACATATTGAGAGTAGTCTTCTCTATAGATAAAGATGTCACTGGGCCCAAAACCTGAATGGTTCTCAATCTTGCTAAGCTCGCTGGAGACTTCATCAGATACAATCCCCGGGACCGGGGTCGATGAGCCGATTAACTGTCCGGCTACCGCCAGATAGGCCACGTTCCGCCTGGCCGCTTCTTTAAGGTCCCCATCAAGCTGGTCATAAAGCTGCACGGCATCGGCAAGGAGACTGTCCGTCAGCTTGAGGATATCATCGTAAAATTGACGCTCCTCAATCTCTTTGAGGGTCTCATCGAATTGAATATGATACAGATGTAAAAGGGTATCTGAGGTCACAAAAAGGGTAATATCATCTTCTCGCAGATACCTATAGGGACTTACTA
>CAZWME010000180.1:0-8021 GCA_964634515.1 uncultured Pirellulales bacterium
GTTATTCATATAACGATTGAGGCCAGAGCTTTGGAAGAGAAATCAAATGTTGATCCGGAGAAGATGAAAGAGATTCTGCATGAGTACCTGGAATTAATCGGTGGACATGCGGTGGCTGTCACTATGAATAAAGGCAAGTCCTGGGGTTTTACCGAAGATATTGTTCTCAATAGTAGTAACCCTGATGATTATTTGCCATATTCCGGGCAGTTAGCCTGTGGTCTTCGGATTATTAATTTTATTGAAAGACGTAAAGAGTATTTATTGTGGGACTTCCAGGAGAAAGCATTCGGCACAGTTCCTGTACGTATAATCGGCCACAATCCGGGTATGCCGGAAGTCGAAGCAGCTAAGAATTGGGACAATTTGAAGGAGATGCTGCAGTCGCATCGGTTTTATATCCATATCGCCGAACCGAGATATGAAGATGGATTTAATATGGCAACTTTAGAGGCGATGGCTGCGGGGATGCCCGTTTTAGGTAACCGGCACCCCACCTCACCTATCGAACACGGCAAAAGCGGTTTTCTAAGTGACAATCCTTATGAGCTGCAGAAATACGCCAGGATATTGCTGGATGACAGAGATTTAGCGGTGAAGATGGGTCGTCAGGCTCAAAAGATTGTTTTCGAGCGATTCTCGACAACCAGGTTCAAAGAAGCTTTTCTGAAATCTATCGAGATCGCACGTCACAAGTGGGCCGGCAAAAAAGTCGAAGTATAAACAATCGGCTCAAATTACTATTCCACATGATGTCACCCTATCTTTTTATTGAAGCTTTTGAGCTTGTGTGTAGTCATGGTTTTCCAACCTGTTTTTGGCATTTCTTAGCTGGTTCATAATATTGTCGATTATTTCCGGAGTATAGTTTTTTCCTTCGTAGGCAATTTCCTTGTATAACTCTCCGCTTAGCCACTTTCTGCCGAAATAAATCATATCCTTTATTTTCAGGATTTCGATGTCCATATTCCCTGATGCTCCGGAAGCGCCGTGCTCGTGGATACCTCTGGCGCCGGCTATTGACCATATCTGCCATCCTCTTGACCTGGCGGTAAAACAATAGTCGCTGTCGCTGCCGATAAAGACAAAATTCTCGTCCAATAAGCCGATTTCCCGAACCATTTCTTTCCTGAGTATCATACAGGCCCCATTGCACCAGAAAATTTGTTTATCTTCGGTAAACTCTGATAGCCGGCCATGTTGGTGTTTTCCCAAAGGAAAGGCTTCATAACTCCCACCACAAATCACGTAGTCGGTATCCTCAGCATTCAATTGCAATGGAGCACCGATGCCGCATTCAGGATGTGAATTCATAAATTCTGTCATTATTTCCACGGCAGATGGTTCCAGGTACATATCCTGATTTAATACGAGAATATATTCGCAGGGTTGGCTTAAATACTTTTTTATGCCCTCGTTTACCGCCGCGGTGAAATAGATATTGTCATTGCTGTTGTCTCT
This sequence comes from uncultured Pirellulales bacterium, assembly GCA_964634515.1. Lineage (GTDB taxonomy): Bacteria > Planctomycetota > Phycisphaerae > Sedimentisphaerales > Anaerobacaceae > NIOZ-UU13. The sequence continues at coordinate 1,462 of CAZWME010000180.1, forward strand.
AATAAATATTTCCATCCCTTCAATTGTTTGCTTATTTAAGTGAGCTAAACAATTTTCAAGCTGATTCTTATTCTTGTAATATGGTATTACAGCCGGGATTATTTTTTCTTGTTTATAATTAAGCCTATGGCTTCCGATTTTATGCTTTGCTGCCATTGTTCGCAATTCTTCAGCAACGTCTTGAAATACAGACTCCCATTGTCCCCATTTTTTTTGCCGGAAAAGTTTCATAGTTGGGTACCATGGACTATCCTGGCGGTTCAGCATCCATCTCCATTCAGGTGCAAAAGGCAAAAGTGCCCAGACCGCTTTGCCCATAGCTCCGGCCAGGTGTAGCACCGAAGTATCTACTGAAATTACCAAATCCAGGTTTTCAATTGTTGCTGCTGTGTCTGTGAAGTCCTCGAACTCGGTTCCAAGATTTGTTATTGTCATTTCATCGGTTAATCCTTCGACCTGTTTGGCTGCTTCACCTTTCTGTAATCCGTATAACCGAACACCGTCAATCTTAGTCAGCGGTTCAAAGTCTTTCAGTGCGCAGGAACGGTTCTGGTCGTTGCCATGAGATGGAGAACCAGCCCAAACAATGCCCACTTTTAAATCCGGGCCTGCAAGCTTGTTCCTCCAATGTTCAACCTTTTTCGGACAGCAGTTAATATATGGAACCTCAGCGGGAATCGTCTCCAGAGTTGTTTCGAATATTTTGGGAAGGTCCATAAGAGAGATATGATGATCAAACTTAACGGCCGGCTTGTTATCCAGCGATGCTTCGATTAGCTCGTCAACCCCCGGAAAGCCCTTTAAGAGTTTGTACAATGGTTTCCTTACCTCGAGTATCACCGTTCCACCTCTGGCTTTGACCATGGGTAAATATCGCACAAAATGTAAAGTGTCACCCAATCCCTGTTCATAATGAACAAGAAGCCTCTTGCCACTAAAGCACGAACCGTCCCACCGAGTTACCTCATAGCAGTGAGGATAGGTAGTGATATCCAACTTTGGATTTCGCCGCCATTCGTACTCTTTCCAGCCCTCAATAAGCCTTCCGGTTCGCAGGAGCACAAGCGAAAGATTCCAGTGTGCCTCGGCAAAGTCCGGATTGAGTTGAAGTGCCCGTCTGTAATTTTCAATAGCTTCAAGATTTTCAATGATCTCAGCATATCCGGCCTGGGCATTTAGGACGACTCCCAAATGGTTGTATGCTTCAGCGTAATCGGGTTTGAGGCGGACTGCTTTTCTGTAATTTTCAATCGCTTCAGTGCATCGAGTCTCGTCGCGAAGACTATTGGCTAAATTGTAATATGCCTCGGCAAAGTCCGGTTCGAGTCGTATCGCCTGCTCGAAGCATGAGATAGCCTCGGCAAGTTGTTTCAGTTCTTTCAGGGCGATCCCCAGGTTGTTGTAAACCTCCGCATAATTCGGGTCGAGCCGCAGTGCCTGTTTGTAATTGTCGATTGCCTCGGCCGTATGCCCCTGGGTTTTTAGAACGACACCTAAATGATTGTATGCTTCAGCGAAGTCGGGTTTGTACTGCACTGCTTTTTTGTAATATTTAATCGCTTCGGCGTACTGCTGTTGTTTTTCCAGAGAGAAGCCCATTGTGTTGTATGCCTCGGCGTAATCGGGTTTGATTGATACCGCCTGTTTGCACTTTTCGACCGCAGCGGCATACTGATTCTGCGATTGCAGTGCGATGGCCATATTATGATATGCCTCTGCATAATCAGGTTTGACAGAGATGGCCTGTTGATAGGCGGCAACTGCTTCTTCATATTTTTCAAGGACTTCGAAAACAAGCCCAAGGGTATTGTGGAATTGCGGTATTTGAGGATTATTTGCAATGGCTTTGCTGATTAACTTAACAGCGGCTTCGTGCTTTGTCCTCTGATGAGCGATGACCCCCAAAGAATATAGTGCGACAGGATTATCAGGATTGCCTTGCAGTATCAAGCGATACAACTGTTCCGCCTGCCGAAGATGCCCATCCTGGTGCTGTTTTGCTGCATTTTCAATCGTTTCAGCGACGGTTGGCATCTGTACATAGCCTTACTCTTTTTTAACATATCAGTAAACAATCGATACGATTGTATTTATCTCAATCTATTTCGGTTATCTTTTTAAGCATAATCCGAACAGGCGCTAAGCTACAGTTTCCAGTAGTTTCTGGTGGTTTCGGGATTTATCTATATCAACATATTTATAGATCCATCCGTAGTAAGCGCCTCCTGTAATTGCGAGATGTTTTGGTAACTATTATTGTTTATTAGCAATTCGTTAATCTCGCCGGCATTGAGGCTGTTCCTTCCCGTATATGAGTCTGTTGGATATTGTTGCTGGGCCCAACCGTTTTGCAGTTCACCTGAGGCGGAGTCCCGAAGAGCCCCTTGATCCTGTTGACCTTCATGGGAGAGAACTACGTCAAGCCGTTTTATCTGAATGCCCGAATCCTGGAGACCTCGTATTATCTGCGGTATCGCTTGCTCTATCTCTATTCTGGTTTGTGTTTTGCTGACTTCCAGCAGTCCTGTTATCTGATTATCCTGCTCCTGAAATTTTATTAAAACCTTCCCAAGTTCCGGTGGATTAAGTTTAATCGTAATCTGCTGATTCTGTCCTTCTTGTGAAAAAGAGCTGCGCACAGATTCTTGAATCTGCTGACCAACACTTGCAGATATACTGTTGGGTGAGGTTTGGCTCGGAAGTTCAACGGTTTTTGTAGCCTCTGCAGAGTTGGTGGTTAGTTCTGTTGCAGGAGTTCCTGGGTTATTTTGAGAGATTATTTGTTCGAGTTCTGAATTAAAGTTATTATTAGAAGCCGCATTATTGTTTTTTGTTTGGCCGGTGGTTACCTGAACAGCAGAGATATTTAAATCTTGAACAGCAGAGTTATCTGGGAGCTTGCTTCCGGCTTGTGAAGATTCTTTGCTGTTTCCATCTGATGATTCTGAGAGTATTTCGGAGATAGTTGTTTTACTGTCAGTTGTTGTGTTGAGGGTCGTGGTAGATTTTTCAGGAGCAATCCCGGCAAGCTGAGACTTCGGCTCGATGAATTTGTTCTGAACCTGTGAAAAGTTTGTTTTCGATTCGAGTGTTTTTTCCTCGGTGTTGATGGCAGACTTATCTGTCAAGATTGTATCTTCTTTTGTCTTTTTGCCGCTCAAGTCGGAGCTTTTTGTGCTGTTGGTGACAACTGAAGCGTCCACAGGAGGTGTTTTTTCGTTAATTTCGGTAGTTTTGTGATTTGCACCAGCAAGAGCATCGGGCATCAGTTCTTTGGCTTTTGTGGTTGGGACAGTACCATTTGGTACTGATATCTTATCGGTATTTTTAGCTTCTCCAGGCTGTGTATCGGCTGTAGATGTACCCTTAGATATATTAGGTAAAACAGTTTGGAGGGTAGTTTGTTCCTTGGAAGTGTTTGGCGAAGAGCTTTTGAGTCCGTTTTGTCCTTTGGATGTCTCCGGCAAAACGGTTTTGAGTCCAAGTTGCACCTTTTCAGTGTTTGCGAGTAGTTTGATTTCGGCTGATTTGGCTGCTTGTCCGGTAACAGGAGAGGATTTGCCATCTTTCAGATTAGCTATCAGTTGGGCAAGTTGGTGCCCGGTTTTAGGCTCTATTTTTGTGGCGTTCTCTTTGACGAGAAGCCCAAAAGTAAGAGGGCTTTCCGTAGTCGAAAAAGATTGGGCAGAATTTGCCCTGGAAGATGTTGCAGAAGCTGGCTCTTGTTTGTCAGGCTTTTTGTTGTTCTGGTTTTGCTGGGGAGATTCAGCCTTTACTGTTGTACGTAAAGTTTGGTTAAAGTCTTGCTTGGGTTTGTTTGTAGGTTCATTTTGGACGATAGCCGGTATATTATCGGCCGTTGTTGATTCAGAAGTGTTAGAATACGGTTGGATATTATCTTCCGACGGGGAAAAATTCGTGCCATTTGTAAATGTATTAAGTTTATTTGCAGGCGGGCGTGCGACTGCTGATGCATCAAACAACATATTATTGATTGTCATCAAATCCATATTCATGCGCAATAACCTATTGAGACAACATATATTAGCAACTTTCGTGCCAGTATTTTGCAGGACGAATTGTGTATAGCTCTAAGGTTATATTGGAAATATACTTATGAATAATAAGCAGGTGGTAATCATTCGAAAATAGCTTGTCATTAGAGGCATTCAAGGCGAAATATTCTGGGTGTAGGAGAAAATTTCCGGCTTATTTAAAGGATTTGTTTAAGGGGCTTGAAAGCGTTATGAGCATGTAAAAAAAGCAGGCCATTGTATAAAATCCTGACGTTGCTACTGCCATCCAAATAAATGATTATTTGGAAATTTAGCGGTTTTTTACGCGGAATAAGTGTAAATATGCTGAAAATGATCTGCTTTCATCGTTTGGCACGATTCTTGCACACATTTTTCAAGAGACAAGGTTTGTAAATAAACATTGGGAAACTTTAGATGTCGAAAACTGACAGCATAATAGCTCTTATCGAGGCCGGCATAAAGGCCGAAGGCCTGCGCCAGAAAACTATTGCTCATAATGTTGCCAATCTTGAAACTCCGGGATATCGCAGGCTTGATGTAAAGTTTGAAGAAATACTTGCCAAATCCCTGGAGTCATCCGGTTCCGTTGACCTTAATGAGATTGAGCCACAGACTTATCAGCCCAAAAAAACGCCTGTAAAGTCAAACGGCAACGATGTTACTTTGGAAAATGAAGTGGGCGCAATGATTAAAAATAGCCTTCGCTACAAGACATATATTCAGTTGCTGAAGAAGAGATACCAACAGATTGAATCGGCAATGAATGTAGGGCGGTAGGAAAGTAATTCATTATTGATTGACGAGTTTCATGTGTAATCACATAAAGCTTGGGAATAATTGTAAAAGGAAAAGACAAAATGAATGTTGATAATTTTTTCGGCCCTCTCGATATAGCGATTTCGGGTTTGAAGGCACAGGGCAAACAGATGGAAGTGATTTCGTCGAATGTTGCCAATGCCCGCACGAGCGACGCCGGTAAGGGGGAGCCTTATCGCAGACTTGAAGCAACGTTCAAATCAGATGGTGATTTAGGTGGTGTTGAACTTGATAGAATAGTTCCGGACATGAGTGATTTTCTCAGGGTGTACGACCCCGGCAATCCTCAGGCGGATGGTGATGGCTATGTTGCTATGCCCAATATAAATTTGCCAACTGAGATGATAAATCTGAATATTGCAACGCGAGTGTATCAAGCCAATGTGGCGGTTTTGAAACGTTACCAGAGAATGGTGGAAAATACACTCGAATTACTACGATAAAATAGGGAATAAGCAATGGTTAACATGAATGCAAATGTAAGTGGGATCTCAAATTCAATGAAAGGGATTTTGGAGCCCCGCCCGGTTCAGACCAAAATTAATCCTGATTCGTCCGGTATGCCGAAAGTGGGAGGTTCCGACGGCAAGAAGGCGGATTTTGCTAATGTTGTGAAGAACTACATATCCGACGTTGATGATCTTCAACAGTCCTCAAATATGTCCATAAAGGATTTGTTGTCGGGTAAAAATGAGGATATCACCTCAGTAGTATCAGAGGTGGCCAAGGCTGATATCAGTTTCAAGCTTCTTGTTGGTGTTAGAAATAAGCTGATTGAAGCGTACAAGCAAACTATGAATATGCCATTGTAATTGATTATATTTTTTTCAATCATCGGTAGTCAATGGATAAAGAGGCTTAATGAACTTTTTCCAAAAGATAAGTGTAGTTTGGCAAAAGATAGGTCTCGTTCAACGGGCCTTGCTTATTGGGCTCCTTCTCACATTTGTTGCTGGCGGTGCTCTGCTTACTTATTGGGCTCGCAGGCCTGATATGAAAATGCTGTACCAGGAAATCGCGCCTGAAGAAGCAGCTAAGATTACAGAGAAAATCAGTGAAAAGGGCATTGCTTACGAATTGAGAAGCGGCGGGACGAGCATCTACGTGCCGAAGGAACAGGTATATCAGCTTCGTTTGGATATGGCAAAAGAGGGTCTTCCTATAGGTGAGCAGGGGGGGTACAAGATATTTGATAATGAAAAAATCGGGATAAGCCCGTTCGTCCAAAGCGTTAACCTCAAGCGGGCGCTACAGGAAGAACTTGCCAAGAGCATCCAGATGATAGATGGTGTCGTTCACGCGCGTATCCATATAGTAAGCCCTGGACAAACGCTTTTTACTTCTGATGCCGGCAAAACCACTGCTTCTGTAGTTCTTCGACTAAGGGCGGGTTATAAATTAAGCAGTTTGAATATTGCAGCGATTACTCATTTGGTTTCCGGTAGTGTTGAAGGGCTTACATCAGATAATGTTACTGTGGTAGACAGCCAGGGACATCTTCTTTCAAGTAAGTCAGATTCAGTTATAGCCGGTGAGGCAGGCACTGTTCAAGATTACAGGGAGAGGGTAGAGGAGAATTTATCGAAAAAGGTAGAGGATATGCTTACGGCTGTTTTAGGTCCCGGCCGGGCAACAGTAAGAGTCAGTGCCATTATTGATATGAACAGTGTTAGCACCGTTACGGAAAAGCTTGATCCAAAAGGAGTT
>CAZWME010000181.1:0-4953 GCA_964634515.1 uncultured Pirellulales bacterium
ATAAATCCTGTTACTGCCTTCCTCGCCTTCATTGATGTCGTTGTAGCTCTCCATATCGTCAATGATAAGGAAGTTGGCCGTTGTAAAGCTCCAGATGGGACCTGTCCACGGGCTGTCGGCGTTGGCGCTATTGGCCTCATCAATCCGCCAGTAGTAAGTTGTACTCCATTCAAGCTGTCCGGGGTCATAGCTCTCAGAACCAAGGTTGCCGCTTCCTTTTAACTCCAGAGAGGCTGCATCGGCGCCAAAATAGACTTCATGTGTAGCACCTAAGCCCGGTGCCCATGTGAGAAAAGGTGTCTGCGTTACATCCACAGCACCATTAGCCGGATTAAGTGCCGCAACAGCACCTTCGGTCGTGAAGCTCCAGACATTACCTTTATGGGTGGTAATGGCATCAAACTCATCTACGCGCCAGTAGTAAGTGTTAGCCATTTTAAGTGTGCCGGGAGAATAGGTTGCCATTCCCTGAGGGGAACCACCGGCGGCAGTGTCCACTTCATCATAAGTTTCACCGAAGTAAACCGTGTGCAATTTCGCGCCGAAACCCTGTGTCCAGCTAAGGGTTCCATTTACTGCGAAAGCCTCGGCAGCATCAGCCGGGTCGGGCAGGTAAGCAGTCTTAGGCGGAATCATAAAGCTCCAAATGTCACCCTTCCACGGGCTGTTAGGTTCTGCGTCATTAACCTCATCAATGCGCCAGTAGTAAGTCGTGCCCGGGATGAGGCCATCGGAATAAGCGAATCCGGGAAAACCGGCAACTAAAAACGTGTCGGCCTGGTTGCCCTGAAACGTACTCTCGGCGCCGGAGTTCACATCGTCGAAATTGTCGCCAACGTACACATCGTGCGAGACGGCAAAGTCACCCGCCCTCCAGCCAAGGTTTACCCATGTATCAGGATGGTAAGCACCATTTTCCGGGGCAGGAGAAGAGGCTTGAGGATACTCAGCTCCGCCACCTGCCATGACACCAAGAATCTCTACGTCATTCAGCGCCCGGCTGTAGATACGTACATCATCAAGGAGACCGTGCAATAAACGCCCTGTGTTCTGGGAATTGGTACCAATCCAGAACTCATAGGAGCTTTCGTTTATCTGTCCGGTTCCCGGGCTTGTAACATCGAGAACACCGTCAATGTAAATCTTCCCCTCAGCTCCATCGTATGTTGCGGCATAGTGGTGCCAGTCACCACCGATGACGATGGTGGGCGCATTAAACCAGCCGTTACCGCCACCGGTTGAAGTACCCGAAATGCCCATATGGGTGCCATTGCCGTCGCCTCCTCCACGGCTGGCTCGATATGAATCATCCCCTTTGGCCATAAAGGCTTCCCATGTGGTCTGGAAAGCTTCGACCTGAAACCAGAACGTTATCGTAATTGCATCCCGGATTTGGAGCGACGGGCCATTTCCACAGTTTAGATAGTCGTCACCATCAAACTCAAGCGCACCGCCAAGATTTCCGGGGACCCACTGTGGGTCACCAACGAAGACACCATCGTTGCCGTTACCACTTGAGTCAACGGCTGTGGTACCGGAACCATCATCAAATTTCCAATAAGCTGCAAGATCCGGGTCGGCAGCGCCGGCCATACTGGTCAGTATCAGGCCCAGCACTAATACAAAAGAAATTAACCACTTAGACATAATAATCCTCCTTCTTAAAAAGAGTTAAAATTGCCATGCTTTGGCCACACACCAAAACATAAATTCTTATGAGAATTACCAATTACCAATTCAGGGTTGAAAAAGGAAATCGAAAATGCAGCCTCCTTCCTTAATTATAAACCAAAATCCACAGAAACCAGGTTGTGCGTCCAAACTACACCAAGTATATTATTTATACTAAATCCCCTATCTTGCCGTCAAGGAAAAAATGATACATTTGACGTGAATTGTGAAGCCCATTTTCGCAAAGATTTTACAAATCAGGGTATATGACAGCAATATAATGATATTCGGCCACACAGCCCGTATTGAGAGTGATTTTAGCTACGAATTGTAAGGCATATATGAAAAATCTACATGGTTCAATCTGATATGCTCAAGGGTAACACTTTTCAAGATAGCACAACGGCCAAAAATACTTCTAACATTCTGTTAAAGCAGAAGTTACGGGCAATACAGCGGTCCGCCGGATTAAGAAAAGTGTTACCCTGTTTTGAACCATGCCGAAAAATCTACAGGCTATGTTTTTGAAGGCTCGAAGATTCTGACCGTGTTTTTACCCGCCTGCTTGGCCAAATACAGTGCCTGGTCTGATCGGCTTGTAATATCCTCGGGAGTTGCCTGAGCATCATACTGACAAAGGCCCACACTAATGGACAGTGCAATCTCCTCATTGTTCCAGGATGCCGGAGTCTTCGAAACCGCGTCAAGCATACGCTTGGCTACAACACTTGCATCGATGATCGAGGTATTTATTAAAATGATTGCAAATTCATCACCGCCGTACCGTGCCGCAGTATCGATTTGACGGATGCATTTTTTTATTCTTATACTGATTTCCTTTATTGCCTTGTCGCCGGCCCGGTGTCCATAGACATCATTTATCTTCTTAAGATTGTCCACATCGACCATGATCAGGGATATTTGACCGCCATATCGTCGTGATCTCCAGAGCTCCTTTTCGAGGACTTCATAAAAAGTTTTGTGATTTACAAGACCGGTCAGGCCGTCCGTGATAGCTTGTCGCTGTGTTCTCTCAAACAGCTTTATGTTACCGATTGATGCGCCGATCAACTGGCTGAACAGCTCTATCAAGGCAATATCCTCGGAGTCAAAACCATTATCATCCATCTTATCCGCCAGATTGAGCACACCAACGACCCTGTCCTGACAAATAAGAGGAACGACAGCACAGTTATTTGTCTGGTAATTCTCAGCAAATGCCCGCTGCGATTTTTTAATTATGGGTTTTTTATGGGTGTCTATATCCGGCACCAATATCAGTTCCTTACTTCTGACCGCCATAACCATAAGGGGCGTCGGGTTTTTATTCAATGAGACTATTTTATTAATTAGAAAGGGATGATTGTGCTTATGCAGGTGCAGAATATTATTCGTTTCATCGAGTATATACAGCGAAGCAAACCTAACTCGCACTAATTTGGGAATGCTTTTAATGCAAACGTCGGCTACCCGGTCAATGTCAAGACAGTTTATCTGCCGAGCCAGAGGAGTTACCTGTTCAAGCAACGAAATGCTGACATCAGGTTTATCTGGAGTATTTTCAATGTTTTTATTGGTCCTATGCATAGTTGGAATAATAATCCTGCTTTAACATCTTCGTTTCATTCAATTTCGTTCAATACCTCGTGCCGCCAATCCTTTGTATCGGATATTTTCGCAATGGTATTTGGGAAAAAGCGTCGGCTAAATGCGGAAATAATCCCGAATTTTAAATCCTAACCCCGGTAACCTCGTGATCAGCCGGGAGCAGGGGCAATCAGGAATTTTAGAGCAGAGAAAAGATTTGTATCTTAAATTTGTATCTGTGGAGTTTCCGGCCAGGTATTGCACGGAGAAATCTAAAAAAAATAAGCATTTTTTAAAAAAACTCAAAAAAAAGTTGACATCCGATAAAAAGCATTTTACATTTTACAAAATGTAAAATATGTTTTATCTTCATTAAGTATAACTTTCTTGTGGTTTGATACGAGTTTTACCAATCGCAGTTAGAAATTACCGAAGGGATTAAGAATTATATTAGCCGGTATTGCTGCTTTCCTGGCTGTTGAAAAACAAACATCATTGCTTGACTGTGTCACCTTGTTCGTGAATTCGGATTTTTCAGCATGTCCTTTCGCCTGGACGGCAAGTTTAAGACAAACAGCAATAAATAATCAGAATTGGCATTAACAAGTTTTAGCCAACACAATTAAGTTTAAGAAGGAAACGATTAAGCTAAAACCAACGATGAAACGAAATATCTATTATGAAATTTATAGTCGAATATTTCCCTCCGCCCTTTTAGTTTCGGCTTAGTCTATCAATTAAGAGAAAATAAATTACGCTGTGAGAAAGCATTTTAGCTATGCAATCAAAAGCCAAGAATGAGACTTTGAAAATACCTGTGAAGCTCTATCGAATTGGTGAATTAGTCAACTGCACGCCGTTTTCCCGGCAAACTATTCATAACTACACGATAATGGGGCTTATTCGCGAAACAAAATGGACCGACGGCGGACATCGGCTCTACGATGAAAGCGTATTCGAAAGATTATCCAAAATAATGCAACTAAAGAAGACAAAAACTCTTATAGAAATAAGACAGATTTTAGGCAAAGAACATACCACCGGCCAATCAACAGGCCGGTGCCTGAAATCCGTTGAAAATAATTAAAAACAGGACAAATACTTTTTCTCAGTAAAGGCGATAGCAGAAACAAATTCGCAAAATACCATCTACTATCGCCTTGCAGTAAGGTTTCAAGGAAGAAATGGAAAGATCAAGGATGAGAAATTCAGTTTCGCCCTTCACAGGCTATCTTTCCTGCCCCCCGTCACTTTCTTCGGCCAAACCCAAAAAAGGTATAAGGCAACAGGAAGGAACAGATATGAATCTAACATCGCTGGTAACGGATAATATTACCGAAATACTGGTTAAGATAATTGAGTTTACACACACTCGACAAAAAATAATCATCCGCAATATTACCCATATGAACAATCCCGGATTTGTACCTCAAAAACTGGCCGTAAAGGAATTTTCCGGCTTACTCAACATCGCACTCGATGAACACATTCAAAACCAGCGGCTTCTGCTTCGCGACACCGACAGTATCAAATTCGGCACCAGCGGAAGTTTCGAAGTTAAACCAACGGTCGATAAGCAGAGCAAATTACTTCTTGAAAATAATCGAAACGAATATCTCGAAGTGCAGATAAACAGGCTCCTTGAAAGTTCGCTTAATCAAAGAGTCGCAACGGAATTACTCAGACAGAAACAGG
>CAZWME010000181.1:4963-8003 GCA_964634515.1 uncultured Pirellulales bacterium
ATTATTGATGACGAGCTCCTAAATATTTCAACAAAGAAAACAAATGACAAACGAAACACTCTACTTACAACAAATAATGGAAAGCCATAAACGCCCGGCGAGCGTTTTAGCCATAACAAGCGGAAAAGGAGGTGTCGGTAAAACCAACATAACAGCTAATCTTGGTATATGTATGGCTGCTTCGGGCCAAAAAGTCCTGCTTGTCGATGCGGACTTCTCTTTAGGCAACCTGGATATCGTTATGAATGTTAACAACAGATACAATGTTTCGCACCTGATTTATGACGGAAGAAGCATCGAAGAAATCATTAATACCGGGCCTGAAGGCATTGAGATGATCTGTGGCGCATCCGGTCTTGAAGAACTGGCCGACATCAATGAATTTCAGCGGCGGCGACTGCTGAAGGAGCTGTCCAAACTCCAGAATGATAACGATGTGATAATAATCGATACCGCAGCCGGAATTTCCAGGTCGGTCGTTGGTTTTTGCCTTTCCGCTAACAATGTTTTGGTCGTGACAACCCCGGAAGCTACCGCGATGACCGATGCCTATGCAATGATTAAGGTGCTTGTCGGAAACAGGTTCACCGGCCACATCAGTCTTGTCGTGAACATGGCTCAGTCAATACCAGAAGGCAAAAAAACATATCAGAAGATAGCAAATGTTGCAGGACGATTTTTAAATACCCATGTGTACAACGCCGGTATATTGCTCAAAGACGAACGATTGAGCTGTTCAGCTCGGTTGCGTAAACCGGTTGTTTTAGCTCATCCCAAATCGCAAATTACCTCATCGCTGGCATCCTTAGCGGCAAAATTGAGCAATAGTGAATCTTCCGGGCTTGGAGATGAGGGCTTTTTTAAAAAAGTTGTTAACTGGTTTTTCTAAAGTTATTGACAAAACAATCGATAAATAAATTGAGATGGGCGCTCTGCTGACCCATACAGAGGTGAAAATGCTGAAAACAGAACAAACGTCGTTATTTATGGGACTCAACAGCCGGTTCTGTAAAATTTACTGACATTATAAACAAATCCGGTTTCCCGCAAAGCGGGGTATATTTCAAGGAGGAATCCTGTGAAAACCAAGCAAGAACTCACCATTGAAGAAATATGGGAACAGTTCCACAAAAGCCACGACGAATACTCACGTAACCTTTTAATGGAACACTACAGGAACATAGTAAAATACAGCGCTGATCGACTACACAGCAAATTACCCGACAAGGTTGAACTGGATGATCTTGTCAGTGCCGGTATTTTCGGATTGATGGATGCAATAGACGCTTTTGACCCGGAACGAGGAGTAAAATTCGAGACATACTGCTCACCTCGTATAAGAGGTTCCATTCTCGATGAGCTTCGCAGCATGGACTGGGTTCCACGATTAGTGCGTGCCCGTGCCCATCAATTGTCAAAAGCGACACATTCGCTCGAGATACACCTTGGCCGCAAACCCACCGAAAAGGAAATCGCCCAAGAACTGGATATGGATGAAGAGGAGTTCAACAGGCTCCAGCGTGACGCCAATGCGGTCAGCCTGGTATCTTTAGATACCAAATATGGTGATGGTGAGGGCGAAAAAGATATTCGCGAAATAGACATAATCAAGGATGAAAGAAGCAAGAATCCTGTCATCGAAGCCCAAAAGAGAGACCTTAAGAGCCTGCTTACCAAAGGGCTGACGCGGGCTGAACGGCTGATTATCGTTTTGTACTATTATGAAGAGATGACAATGAAGGAAATCGGGGCAACGCTGGATTTATCCGAGTCCCGGGTCTCACAGATGCACTCTTCGATCATCGCACGTCTCAAAGCCCAGATGAACACCCGGAAAAAAGAATTTTCTGTTGAGTAATATTTTGTTGGTTACCGGCGGCTGTAAAAGGTAATCCCACCCTTTCCTGCACACGGCCAAAGAATAATACAGTATCGGCCCTACAATTTCTTCGCATACCCAAATCATTGCCGTGACCACTTCTAACTTTTCAGATTTAATTCGCGATATAATCAAAGAACATACCACAAAATATAATACTTAACATTGATTTTACCGCCTTGAACGGATATATTAATGTAGATTTTACACGGAGATATAAAAATGAGATTTACAAAAATGCACGGGCTTGGCAATGATTATATATATGTCAATTGCTTTGAGGAAAAAATCAAGAATCCCGTACAATTAGCTCAAATAGTCAGTGACCGGCACAGAGGAATTGGAGCCGACGGATTGATTCTTATCTGTCCATCAGCAACAGCAGATGTAAGGATGCGCATGTTTAACGCAGACGGCTCAGAGGCTGAAATGTGCGGAAATGGTATCCGTTGCGCAGCAAAATACTCTTATGAACATAAATTAGCCAAAGCCGGCGGGCCTTTTTCTTTGCCGGATCAAACATCCAGCTACTCTGCCTCATTGAATATAGAGATAGGCAATGGGATTTTAACTGTGGGATTAGCAGTTGATGACAGAGACAAGGTCCAACAAGTCTGCGTCAATATGGGTCATCCAATTCTGGAACCAAAAGATATACCGGTAAATCTGTCAGGCGAAAAAGTTGTCGAACAGCCCATTGAAATACTCGGACGTGAATTGCTGATGACTTGTGTGTCGATGGGTAATCCACATGCTATATTTTTCTGCGATAATGTGGAATTAATTGAACTCGAAAGACTCGGACCGGCTATCGAAAACCATACTCTTTTCCCAAACCGCATCAACGTTCATTTCGTTCAGATTGATACTCCAACAGAATTTACGATGCGGACATGGGAACGAGGCAGCGGAATTACGATGGCTTGCGGAACCGGTGCCTGTGCAGTTTGTGCAGCATCAGCACTTACCAGTCGAACGGAACGAATATGCACGGGACACTTACCGGGCGGCGACTTGTATTTAGATTGGTGTAAGGAAGATAACTTCGTCTATATGACGGGCCCGGCGGTTGAAGTCTTCAAGGGTGTCTGGCCGGAAGAGTAATTCTTATGGGAACCTCTAAAAATTCATTTTTACTGCGAACGGCTGCAATCTCCTCCG
>CAZWME010000182.1:0-7986 GCA_964634515.1 uncultured Pirellulales bacterium
TTGACTTCGTTTCTAAAAGAAGGGCTTGCCGATGAAATAGTTGTTTATATCTCACCGAGGATATTAGGGGCGCAGGGCAGCGCAGATATAACCGGACCGATGGCTGAATTAACGCAGGCTGTCGGCCTGCACAACGTAGATATCAAACATTTCGGCGATGACGTCCGCCTGACCGGCTTGACGGCAAAAGTGCTTTAGTGAAATTTCAATCTCATTCTGAACAATAGTTTCATGGTTCACATAATTTGGAAATAAAGCGGATGAACAAAAGAGATGTGGTCAGGCTGGCGATTGAGGGGCGCGAGGTTCCGTATGTTCCGTGGCACTGCGGCTTTACTATAGAAGCGGCTGATAAGCTGCGAAAGCATTTTGGCCGGGATGATTTGGAGCGGGTACTGGACAATCATTTCGTCAAATTAGGCAGCGATACAGGTTTTTTTACTGATATTGGCAATGACCACTTTCGTGATGTCTTCGGGGTAGTGTGGGACCGCAGCGTCGATAAAGATATCGGTATCGTTGAGGAGTGTCTCTTGCCCGAGTCAACGCTTGACGGATACGAATTTCCCGACCCGCTGGAGAGGCGTTTTATTGAGGATATTCCTGAGAAGCTCTCTTTGTATGAGGATTGTTTCCGGGTATTTAAGATTGGATTCTCGCTGTACGAGCGGGCCTGGACTCTGAGGGGGATGGAGAACCTGATGATGGATTTTCTTACGGCCCCGGACTTCGTGCACGAGCTGTTGGAAAGAATAGCCGACTATAACATCGCTCAGATAACAGAAGCCTTGAAATACGATATTGACGCGGTCTATTTAGGCGATGACTGGGGCCAGCAGAGAGGCCTTCAGATGGGGCCTAACCTCTGGCGGGAATTTATTCGCCCTCAGTTGAAACGGATGTACTCGGTTGCCCGGGATGCGGGCAAGTACGTTGTTATCCATTCGTGCGGCAAGGTGGATGAGCTTTTTGACGATTTGATTGAAATAGGGCTTAATTGCTTCAATCCGTTCCAGCCTGAGGTTATGGACGTCTTTGACCTTATGAAAAGGTATAAGGGACGGCTTGCCTTTCACGGCGGCCTGTCCACACAGCAAACTCTACCGTACGGTTCAGTCGAAGATGTTAAGAATGCAGCGGCCAAACTGCTAAAAGCCGGTAAAAACGGCGGTTATATCTTCTCACCCGCCCACGCCGTCGAGGGCGATGTACCCCTGGAAAATATGCTGGCTTTTATAGATACCCTCCACACCCAGAGCGGCTACAAACGATAGATTTCTCGTCTGTGGCCGATTTTGAATATATCGATTAGCGAATCTTTATTTTCAATAGAATAGACTATTCTGTAATCACCCTGCCGAATGCAGTATTGCTCCTGTCCCGAAAGTTTCTTTGAGCCTTGTGGTCTGGGATTTTCGGTGAGTGATTGAATACGTTTGATGATTCTTTGCAGGTCTTTCTTAGGGATATCTTCCAGCTCTTTTGCGGCGGATTTTTTGATAGTTATTCTATATTTTCCCATTTTTCCTGAACTTCTTCAAAACATCCTCAAACGGCAGGCTTGGCTCTTTCCTGCGCTGCTCGAAAGCCGCCAGGTCAATGGAATCCTCCGCTAAAGAAAATTTAATCGCTTCCTGAACCAGCTCCGACATAGAGTGCTCCGTTTGGGCTGCTTTTATGCGTAATGCGCGATGTAAATCGGAATCCAGATAAACTGTAGTTCTTTTCGTATTAGCTTTCATATTATCACCTCGTCAGTAACATCATAACATTATAACGTCTTGATGTCAAGATGTCATTAATAAATTTCTTACAATTTGTTATTTTTACCGGTCTATCGGGGTGAGAAGATATTTAAAATGCCTGTCGGAGTTCCTGAAAGCGTCATTTTTTCCTTGATTCGCTGTCTGAAAATGTGTATAATTATTCTAAGATTTAGCGGCCTGGCTAGCGCTGAAAGGAGAAGGGTGTGCAATTCCTTTTAGTCTGCTTTTTATAGGTCCTGTAACGGTATCGAATTGACGTAATGTGCGCCGAAAAGTGCTCATAA
This sequence comes from uncultured Pirellulales bacterium, assembly GCA_964634515.1. Lineage (GTDB taxonomy): Bacteria > Planctomycetota > Phycisphaerae > Sedimentisphaerales > Anaerobacaceae > NIOZ-UU13. Next base: position 2,051 of record CAZWME010000182.1, read on the forward strand.
GGATGTGCAGACTTCGGTTTTTATCGGTTCTTATAGATGAACTTTATCACCTTTGAAACGAGCCATATTCGTTTTTGGGTTAACTTAGCGAAGGCTTGTACCGATATATTAACGGAAATTGTGCGGTATTAGAACGAGGAAAGGAAATCCTGCTTAATGATTTTCTGCCCGTTTTTTTTACCTGAAGGTGTGAAAGGGTATATACGATGAAAAAAATCCTGACTATCTCGGTTGTTTTGCTGGTATTTAGCTCCTTAGGCTGCGAGAGCATGAAGAGTTTCTTTAAGCCGAAGGAGGGGGAGCCGGAATCACAGCAGCCTGAAAAGTACTTTTGGGATAGCAGCCATGAACCCATAGCTATAGCCCCAATCAATGCGGTGCCAGCTCCGGTCGGTGGTTTGCCTGTTCCGGCAGGAGAACCTGTTGTCAGTGAGGGTAGGCAGTTGGTAGTTCTCAGTCAGACCGACATGGCCGTGGTATCAAGGACCTATCCATGGCCGGAATGCGGGATTGTTCGTTTGGACAAGACCGTGCCGAGAGAAGCCGAACTAAACAGGTCGTTTGATTATTTCATCTCAGTTACAAACCTGACGGAAACGGTACTGACCGATATTGTGGTAAACGAAGAGCTTTCACGTGGTTTCGAATTCACAAGGTCAAAACCGGCAGCGAGAAAAGATGTGGATAAACTTGTGTGGGAAATAAAATCACTCGGGCCGAAAGCCAGCAAGCGAATTACCGTTTCCGGCGTGGCTAAGAACGCCGATTCCCTTGAACATTGCACAACTGTTGTTACACCCACCATCCCGGCTTGTGCTCCTATAAGAATCGTACAACCCAGGTTGGAGCTGGCGAGGGTAGCGCCGGATGAGGCATTACTCTGTGAGGCGATTCCGGTTGTGTTCGTGGTGACTAATTCAGGAACGGGATCCGCACAAGACATCAGAATAGTTGACCCGCTTCCTATCGGGCTGCGGACGACTGACGGCAAGAGCAAATTAGTTTTGGATGTAGGCACACTGGGCGAAGGTCAGTCTCGGCAATTCTCGGCTGAACTGCGCGCGGCCAAGGTTGGCAGATATACCAGCAAAGCGGTGGCCACTTCGGCTACGGGCCTGAGAGCAGAATCGGCAGAAACTACTACAATTGTAAGCCTGCCTGTACTGGCAATTGAAAACAACGGCCCAAGAAAACAATATCTCGGTCGAAAGGCAACTTACGAAATAACAATTGCCAATAAGTCGGATATACCGGCGAAAAATACTATCGTAGAAGATACAATCCCGGATGGAGCTACCTCTATAGAAGCAAATGAAGGGGCAAAGCTTTCCGGCTCAAAATTGATCTGGGAATTCGGTACTCTTGCGCCGAATAGCATCAAAAACGTACGTGTCTCCTATATTCCGACAGAGCCGGGTTTGCAAACGAATAGCGCGACCGTAACTGCATACTGTTCGGAGGCTGTAACTGCTTCTGTGCAGACTATGGTAACAGGGATTTCTGCAGTAGCGATGGAAGTCGTTGACGTCGAAGATCCGGTCAAGGTCGGCTCACAAACGACATACGTAATCAGTGTTACGAACCAGGGATCTGCAGAGGCTACCAATATCCGTATCACATGTCTTTTGGAAAGTAATGTTCAATATGTTTCCTCGGCGGGCGCCACTGCCGGTTCTGTAGAGGGACAGATGGTAAAGTTCTTCCCTTTAAGCGGTCTTGAGCCGAAGGCCAGAGCCGCCTGGCGTGTGGTCGTCGCAGCCGTAAAGCCGGGGGATGTACGCTTCAAAGCCGTCATGAATGTTGATCAGCTTACGCGTCCGGTTGAAGAAACGGAATCTACGCATATTTACGAGTAGTTATGATTTAATATATGGCGCCAGGGGGTAATTTATGTCGTGGCGCCCTCCTGAAAATCTTTTTTTTTCATATTCAGGCTCTGCATTTTCATATCCATCTTCGATAATAAATTGGCTGTTTTTTTCTTGATTAGTTCTAAAAAGGTGATTAGATAAATATTATTTATCAGACTAATCAGCCGGTAACAGTTTTCAGGAGATTTAAGATGCGAGTGATAAAACTTTTGGACAAATCGGCGGTTAATTACGAGATTACCGAACACTCACCTTCTTTTACGGCGCAGCAGATGGCGGCTGCCGAGCACGAGCCGGGAAAATACGTAGCAAAACCGGTTATTATCAAAGCCGACGATAAATACATCATGTGCGTGCTCTCAGCGTGTTACAAGATTGATTTAGGTGCCTTGAAAAGTCAAATGGGCGCTAAATCAGTTGAGTTGGCCCGGGAAGAGGAAATCGGCGCGATATTTGACGATTGTGAGCTTGGAGCCGAGCCGCCCTTCGGTAATCTGTATGACTTGCCTACTATTATGGACAAGGCCCTGGAAAAGGACGACCACATAACGTTCCAGGCCGGCACGCATAACAAAGCGATACGGATGGATATGGATGATTACCGAAAGCTCGCAAAGCCCAAGGTGCTTGAATTCAGCTATCACATGACGTCATGATTGCAGCTTGTCGAGGCAAATATAAAAAAGCCCCCGGGCTAACAGTGCCCGGGAGCTAAACGCTTATAGAGTGTGTTTGCCGGTTCAGGCGATTTCCTCATCAATCCAGCCGAGAAGCTCCTTCAGGTCGTCGAGGGTGATATCGCCCATGTGAGCGATTCGGAAGGTTTGTTCTTTGAGCTTGCCGTAGCCGTTCCCGAAAATCGTATTGTGCTTTTGCTGTATTTTGCTGATAGTTTCGGCGACTTTTATACCGCGTGTATTCTTGACCGTTGTTAGTGTATCTGAGGCGTATTTTTCATCGCAGAAGAGGTCATATTTCTCCTTAGCCCAGGCCCTTACAAAATCAGCCATTTGTTGATGTCTTTCCCAGACCATGTCCATACCCTCTTTAAGCAGCTTTTCACACTGGTAATTCAAAGCCATAATATGAGGAACATTCGGCGTAGTGGGCGTTTGGTTTTTCGCCGCCATTTTTGCAAAAGCCTGAAAATCGAAATAGTAACCTCTGTTGGGAACATTACTGCTTTTTTCCAAAGCTCTGTTGCTTACCGCAGCCACAGCCAGGCCCGGCGGAATTGCAAATGCCTTCTGTACCGAGGCGAATACCACGTCCCAACCAAGCTCGTCGAAGTGTAAAGGCAGGCCAACCATCGCGCTAACGGCATCGACGAAGACAAGGACATCCGGATATTTTTCCTTCATCATTTTGCTTATGTCATAGACCGGATTTGTCAGGCCTGTGCTAGTTTCATTATAAACGAGGGTAATAGCGGCATACTTGCCGGTAGCGAGTTTCTCGTCAATCATTTCAGGCAATGTAGGCGTACCCCATTCGACTTTAAGCTCATCTACATTTTTGCCGCAGCTCCTGGCCACCCCGGCCCATTTATCGCTGAAGGCGCCGCAGCAGGTGGCCAGAACGGTGTCGTCAGGACCAACACAGTTGCGCACAGCGGCTTCCCAAATACCTGAGGCCGAGGACGTGGAGAGAAAAATATTCTGGTCGGTGAAGAGGATTTTTTTGAGCATATCGACTGTTTCGCCGTGGAGTTGCGCATACTCTTTGCCGCGATGTCCGAGTGTCGGCCGTGCGAGCTGCTGCAGAACGTCTTCGTTGACCTTTACCGGTCCTGGAATGAATAATCTTGGTGGGTTTTTCCAATCTACCATATCATCTACTCTCTTCTTTCTGTTATTCCCGTTCCCGCATCGAAAGAGCGGGATAAACTCCGGCGGGAATTTATACTATTTTTGTTAATAAATCCCTGCTTCGCAGGGATGACGTTTAAGCTGGTATTATAATTTTTGAATCGTCAAGCCTGTAAATATTTTTGGATAAAAGTAAGTTGATTTTTGCGGCATTCTTTCACCTGCTTCCGTGACCAGTTTTAGCTGCTGCATCTTTACGGGATTCATAAAAAAGGCCGCTTGTTTGTTCCCTGAGTCAATTTGAGAGATTGACTCGTCAATTGCATTTGGAGTATCTTTCACATATTGAAGATTTTCGCCTTTGGCCAGCCTTTCTTCGTCAATACCCAATATTTTTTCCAGGATAAGCTTATGCAGAATAGATACATCGAGATGCCTCCAGGCTGAACTCATATCAGGTACTACCGGATCCATCGCCTGTTTGTCCCTCAGGACAGCAACATAAAAGGCGTCGTTTGAGCCGTAGATTCCAAATGCATTTTTATCGTTATCGTGTCCGGCCTTCATCTGTTCAAGCATTTTTTGCCTTGCATGCATTTTGCTCTCGGGTGAATCAAACTTGAACTCGGTAAGCTCAAAGTTTTCTTTAAGCTCAGTAATAAGTTTTTCAAAACTGAAATTTTCGAGATTGCCTGCAAGCCGGTGTGTGGCTAAAACTATCAGCCCTTTGTGTGAAATATTGGCAAAGGCAAGCATTTGATACTTAGCTGCCGGGTTGTCGCTTTCGTTGGAATAAGCCAAACCTGTCGTATAACGGTGATGTCCGTCTGCGATGACGCAGCTTTTATCGTTCATCATTTTCGAAATTTTCTGGATGTCTTCTTCGGCGGCTATTGCAAAAAGACGATGACGTACATTTTGTTCGTCGATAAGGTCGATAAGCGGTTCGGTTGTGGTCCCGATAAATCGGGATTCAATGATTTTGTCTGCTATTTCCTGCTCGTCTTCATAGAGCATAAAGACCAGGCCGAAATCGGCGGTTGTTGCTTTTTTGAGACTGAGTCTGTCGAACATCGGCTTATTGAGAATTTGTTCGTGTGGCCTGACGATTTCTCCGAATTCTTCGAGCCTGGCCATGGCTATAAAGGCCAATCGCTGAAATTGTATTCCGGCCAGCTCAAAATCCTGTACATAAGCATAAATAATTTCAGCGGAATCCTGCTTTAATACCCCTTGTTTTATCCAGTTGTTGAGATAGTCGGCGGCTCTTGTGTATTGATTATTGTCGCCGTTATCAGAGGCGTTTGTCTTTCCTTTGATTATGCGCACAATATTATATTCGCTCTTGTTATAAAGCTGCTCCTGCTGGGCGTCGCTGATGACGTCATAGGGAGGAGCAATACAACTGCCCAAGTCACCGACAACCGCTTTATCAAACCTAAATGCTTTGAACGGCTTAATTTGCATATTCATTTCTCGTATTCGAAATCAGAATTAATTTATTTATTTAAGACAGCTTGAGATTATAAGAACATGGATAATACCAAAGACAAGGAGAGTTGTCAAATACGAACAGGACATTTTAAAAAACGGATTTGTATGGCAGCATAAACATTTTACGAATGGAAATACTTCGGATAACTTCTATTATAAAGGGCCTACAAGGCTCTCATTAAAAATTTTTATGAAATTCTTGCTAACGTTTGCTGAATTAGTGAGTCTATAAGAGTAAGGAATAATTGTGGATGATAATCCGAAAACAAAAGCCGTTGATATTGAATGGCTGGTTAAGGCGGGCCAGGCCGGAGATCGAGGTGCGTTTGATGAGCTTGTGGATTTATATCAACGGCGGGCGATGCATGTGGCTGTCAGGATGCTGGGTGATGCAGATGAGGCGGCCGAGGCCGTTCAGAACGGATTTGTGAAGGCTTACCTCAGTATTGATAAATTAAAGGAGCCCAAAAGGTTCGAGACATGGTTTTTTCGCATTATTGCCAACACAGCTATCAGTCAGCGAAGAACCGCCAAAGGCAGGGCGGAAAAAGTGAAATTTTCCGGAAACTATGAAAACAAAAAAGTTTTTACGCCGGAACAAAAGGAAGCTGGCAAAGAATTAAAAGAAGCAATACAGCAAGCGATGTTAAAGCTCTCGAAAAAACAAGCACAGGCGATTGCACTGTTCGGAATTGAGGATTTGCAGCAAGATGAAGTCGCCGAGATTATGGGCTGTTCTGCTGAGGCAGTAAAGTGGCATGTA
>CAZWME010000183.1:0-7960 GCA_964634515.1 uncultured Pirellulales bacterium
GTACCCCGCGAACCGCTCGATGATCTCGAAAATCTCCTCGGCCTGCTTTTTCGTCAGTCCCTTATCAACACAGCCAACTATGAATCTTTCCCGCTCCTTGGCGATGGTTTTGAGCTTCTTTTTGCTTATCGCCTTAATGAGAGTATAAGCCTCCCGCAGCGGAATATCACCGAGCCGGTTACAAATCCGCATCACCTGTTCCTGATACGTCATAATGCCGTAAGTTTCTTCGAGCACCTCCTTCATAATCGGGTGCGGCAGGCTCCATTTGGCCCCGTGCTTTCGCTCGATATAATCCGGAATAAGTATCATAGGCCCCGGCCGATACAGAGCATTGGCGGCTATCAGGTCTTCTATCCTGTCCGGCTTCATCTTCATCAGCAGGTTCTGCATACCCCCGGACTCGAACTGGAAAACACCTTTCGTTCTACCGGCCGCAAAAAGCTTAAAAACCTTCGCATCCGTAATGTCGATTTTTTCCAGGTCGATATCTACACCATGTATCTCCCTTACCAACTGGCACGCACGCTCCAATACGCTCAGTGTCTTCAGGCCCAGAAAGTCCATCTTTAAAAGACCGACCTTCTCGACCATTGGCCCTTCGAACTGCGTTATAATATCATCCGAACTGGCCGCCTTATACAACGGCACGAAATTGGTCAGCGGCTCATCGGCAATAACAACACCCGCCGCATGAACCGACGCATGACGGGCAAGGCCTTCGAGTTTTTTACTGATGTCAATGACTTTTCTTGTCAGTTCATCTTGCTCATAGGCCTGTTTTAATTCGGGCTCTGTTTTTAATGCTTTATCCAGCGTCATATCAAGCGAGAATGGCACAAGCTTGGCCAATCTGTCGGCCTCACCCAACGGCAGGCCGAGCACCCTGCTTATGTCACGGATGACCGCCCGCGCCTTCATAGTTCCGAAGGTTATTATCTGGGCGACGTGCCCGTATTTTTGGCGGACATAGTCGATGATTTCACCACGGTGCGCCTGACAGATATCGATATCGATATCGGGCATTTCATTACGGTGCGGGTCCATAAACCGCTCGAAGAGTAAATCGTAACCGATTGGGTCAACATCGCACAGTCCCAGGCAGTACCCAACCAGCGTCCCGACCCCGCTGCCTCTGGCGCCAATGGGGATATTGTTTTCGTGTGCGTATTTGCAAAAGTCCCACACGATAAGAAAATAGCTGGCGAATCCTTTCGATTCGATTACTTCCAGTTCATGGTCGAGTCTGCTCTTGATTTCGTCGGTAATTTCGCCGTATAGCTTTTTTGCCCCCTCATAGCATCGTTCGGTCAGAAACTTTTCCGGCGTCGAGCCTTCCGGCGGCTCGAAACGAGGAGCGTGACGCGTTTTTAAATCAATCTCAACGTTGCAACGCTCTGCAATTGCTGTCGTATTATCACAGGCATCGACGGCTTCGGCAAAAAGCTCACGCATTTCCTTCGGGCTTTTTAGATATACATCCGATGGATAAATCATTCTGCTCGGGTCATCGGCCCTTTTGCCGGTGCTTATGGCACATAGGCAGTTGTGCGCCTCGTAGTCGTCTTCTTCCAGAAAGTGAACATCATTCGTTGCCACTGTCCCGAGTCCCATCTTTTTCGCAAGGTCCCTCAGTCCCTCAGTAATATCCGGGTAGTCTCCGCCGTGTTTTTGTAACTCTATAAAAAACCGCTCCGGCCCGAAAATCTTCACAAAACTCTCCGCCGCTGTGCGGGCCGCCTTTTCATTCCCTCGTGCAATCTCCGCCGTCACTTCGCCTTTCAGGCAGGCCGATGTGCATATAATACCTTCGTTAAACTCAGCGAGAATCTCCTTATCAATCCTTGGCCGGTAATAAAATCCTTCGAGGTAACCGGCACTGGACAGCTTTAGCAGATTGTGATATCCGGTATTGTTCTCAGCTAAAAGAACCAGATGATATGCCGCGTCGCTTATACTGGTTTTGGTCCTGTCGAATCTGCTGCCCGGCGCGATATAAGCTTCGATACCCAGGACCGGCTTTATATGCGCCGCTATTGCTTTTGTATAGAACTCTACAACACCGAACATATTGCCGTGGTCAGTTACCGCTACAGACTCCATATCGAGCTTCTTACAGAGCTTCAGCAGCTTAGGGAACGATATCGCCCCATCCAGCAGCGAATACTGACTGTGAAGATGAAGATGCGTAAATCCTTTATTTGTCATAGCTTATGCCATCCTTCTGGTCTCTTGTCTTAACGTCTGTATCATAGGCTCATAACTTAACCTTGTCAATTGAAAATCGTAGGGGCAGTGGCTTACTCTACCATTTTTCTATACGCAATACGGCATACACTATACGAATTGTCATGGTGGACAAGGCGCGTCATTCCCTGTTCAATAATCGATAACTGTCCACAATATTTGGGACAATTACGCTGATTAGGAAATATTGATAAGTGTATTTAATTGACTACAATTATCACATGCTGGAAAGTTTGCTGATATTTACTATAGGCTGTTTATCCAGTGAGCCAATAAGAGTTAAATATTAGAATGTTATTAACCCAGGAGGACAATTATGAAGACGCATAAATCAATCTCCGGATGTGCTTGCTGCGATATGAGCCGCCGTCAATTTCTGGCTGCCGGATGTGCTGCCTGCGCAGGAACCGCAGGAATCCTAACAAATGCTAATCGCTTACATGCCGCCCAGAACGAAAGAAAGATGTGCATTCGTATCGTTTATTCTCTACATGCACCAAAGCAGCCGGGGCCGGACTGGCCAAATGTAGGATTTGACTTTCGTCCGGCGATGAAGCGGATTCATGCGGATTTAACCGAACGGTGCAAGGGCTTTGAATTTATATCGTCGATTGCAAACGGTCCGGAACAAGCCGAGAAAATTCTTGAACGGGACAAATCGGCCGCTATTGACGGATATCTTGTTTACCAGATGAACTGTTGGAACCAGGTAATCCAGACAATAGCGACTTCCGGCAAGCCTGTACTCTATGCTGATTTTCAATATGGTGGCAGTGGCGGTTTCCTTGTTTACACTGCGCGTTTCCTGAGAAACCAGGCACATAATGTAGGCTTTGTGGCATCTTCGGAAATTGAAGATTTGGTTGAAGCGGTAAAATGTTTTGAATTGGTCAAAAAGGGCGGCACTGTCTCCGACTTCGTAGCGGCGACCAGGCGAGTGAGGGTAGCGCGAACTCCAAAGGCCGGAAATTTGGCTTGTACAGAAGATAATCTCAAGACCATTTCGCCGCAAGAGTGTCTTCGTCAAATGAAGGAGTCGAAAATCCTTTCGGTTCGCAGCCAGGAGTCCGGACCGGCCGAATCTATTATGGGCATTCCAGTTGTGAAAGTTTCATTTGCAGAAGTTAATGATGCTTGGAAGGCCGCGGATAAAAATCAGGCAAGAGAGATTGTTGACCGTTGGGAAAAGACCGCCTTGCAGATTACTCGTGTTAAGCGTGATACCCTCCGGACTTCAGCGGCGATGTATTTGGGTATGAAGAATGTTTTGAAGAAGCATCGGGCAAACGCAATCGCAATCAACTGCCTTGGTGGTTTTTATGGTGGGCATATCCATGCATATCCCTGTCTTGGCTTCCACGAGTTGAACAACGAGGGATTGATTGGGGCCTGCGAATGCGACTTAAAGTCCACTGCGACGATGGTGACAATGACAGCCTTAACCCGGGGGCGCCCGGGTTACATTTCCGACCCTGTCATTGACTCCTCGAAGCGGCAGATTATCTATGCCCATTGTGTGGCATCGAACAGGGTATTCGGACCGAAGGGTCCGGTAAATCCATTCCAGATTCTAACCCACTCTGAGGACAGACAGGGAGCATCCGTTCGTTCGATCCTGCCGCTGGGTTATATGACAACTACCCTCGAGTTCTCACATGACCGAAAGGAAGTGCTTTTCCATCAGGGCAAGGCGGTAGCTAATGACCCGGACGATCGGGCATGTCGAACAAAACTGGCGGTCGAGCCGATCGGTGACATAGAGAAGCTCTTTACTATGTGGGACCAATGGGGCTGGCACCGGGTAACGTATTATGGTGACCTTAAAGAGCCGATATTCGCCCTTGCCGACGCACTCGGCTATAAGATGATCGAGGAAGCTTAAACCGACGAGGCAATCTTCTCCTTTAGTAAATAATAAATCGAAAAGTTGTAGAGATGGTTCGCGAACCGCCCATGCGGTTATTCTTTATGCGGAATCCATTTCCTTGTCATTTCGACCGAACGAAGTGAGCTTGCCACTTAGGGATCAATTTATCCTCAGGGATATTCAATTTACCCCCAGGGGATTGAGATGCCGGCCTCCGGCATCACTAACTCCATTTTGTCTCTACAGATATCAAATTTGATGATTGATGACCGAATGCAGTGGCCGTTACAGCAGACCTAAAAGTTTTTTGAGTATTTTTGAAAATTTCGGGCGCAGCTTGACGTTATTTGCGTCCTGTTTAACAGATGTGTAGAATAAAGACACAAATGAGGTATCTAAAATGACTAAAAATACTCCAAGTGAGATTGAACTCTTAAAAGCATGCCTGCGAGGCCAGACTCCGGCTTTTGAGGTTGTCGTACAGAAATATCAGTCTCTGATTTGTGCCATCACATATAGTGCGACAGGAAGTGTGGAAAAGAGCGAAGAGTTGGCCCAGCAGGCATTTGTCAAAGGCTGGAAAAATCTGGGCCAGTTAAAGGACCTGTCCAAATTCCGAGCGTGGCTATGCAGCATAACCCGTCATTTAATCTCTGATTCTTATCGAAGGCAACAAAATGACATTACAAGTAAGGCGATTCCCATGGATTTAATACAAGAGCATCCATCAGAAGATATAGGGCCTATCGAGGCTGCTATAAATAAAGAGCGGGAGGCTATTGTCAATGAGGCCTTATCGAAGATCCCCGAAACGTATCGAGAGCCGCTGGTTCTTTATTACCGCGAGGACAGGTCTTATCGTCAGGTGGCCGACCAACTTGGTTTCTCCGAACACACAGCTCGGGAACGGATATCACAAGCCCGGAACCTGCTCAGAGAAAAGGTCGCTTCCCTGGTAGAGGAAACCATCCAAAGAACCAAACCCGGTAAAGTGTTTACCTCGGCGGTTATTGCATCTATCGCCGGATTGGCAGCTATAGAAGGTTCTGGTGCTGCGGCTGCCGGCATTGCAGCGACTTCAAGTACGGCCGGAACTGCCACTGGTATCACAGCAGTAATGAGCGGAATAACAGCTAAAATAATTACAGCAGTTGCAGTAGTAGCCATTGGAGTAGGGGCAATAATTACTTATAAACATTTCACTAAGCCTGAGCGACCCGTTGGCTTACCTCAAACTGAAATGATTGCCCAAGAACGAGAAGAAGATCAGGAAAAGATTACAGAAGAAATTACTGAACAGCCCAGCAGTGAAACGGGAACTGCGTCGGTTAGCGATGAAACCAAGGATAAATTGAACAATGGCAAATCCTCTGTTGTGCTTCCTGAATCTACGGCCGCTAAGGATTCCGAATTTAAATTTGTAAACAAAGGTGCACTAAGCGGGCTTATTACAGACGCCGATACGGGAGAGCCAATAGCAGATACCCAGATAAGGATTTCTTGTGGAAGGATTTATGAAACCAAAACTGATGAGCATGGCTTTTATGTATTTGATAAAATCGAAATAAGTGATAATTACAAAATCACAATCAATTCGTGGGATCATATTGGAATAGATTTTAACGCAGACCGTCCACCAACGATTAGACTTCAAAATGACAGGCAGGTTGTTCGACATTTTCAGCTTAAGAAAGCCTGCATGGTTGAACTGACAGTAATAGACGAAGATGGTAAGCCGGTGGAAGATGCGAAAATTCATGTTTCTCGATTATCAGACAACAGAGGTTGGTCTGTAGGCGCTGAGGAAAGCGGAGGAAATGGCAATAAAACAAATAAAAAAGGATTTGTTTTGTTAGGGGGCTTTCCACCAAAAGATAGGTACTTCATAACCATCCAGCATTCGTATTGGGTCAGAGTTGAGGGACGAAAAAATTTCAGGACTCACCGATACGATTATGCTCCGGCTGGTATCGAAGTTTTGTTAGAAGATCCGAATCAAATTGAAGTGATCGAGTTGGTATTAAAGAAAGGGCAAAAGATTCGTGGGTATGCCCAGTATCAAGATGGAGAACCTGCTGATGATATCACTATTGTACCAGAGCCTCAGTGGTGGCATTCTAATAATTGGACTCCTTCGTTTGAAGTAGATCCCAATGGATTCTTTACCCTGGAACATGTTGTTCCGGGAACCTACAATATTCAGGCTCGTATTCCTGATGGTGACGGCTGGTCCGGGAGAAAAATCCTTCAGGTACAACTTCCACCGGAGGAATCGGATATTTTGTACGTTGATATACCACTGAAATCACCTATAAATCTTGCAACTATCAGCGGGACAATCGAATGGATCGGCGAAAAGAGACCGAGGCATATCGAAATTGAGGCCTATTCTGCTGCCTACGGTCGCTACTCCACGCGGATCTGGGATTTTGACAAGGACACATTTCTAATTGACCGGATGGAGCCCGGAACCTATCGGCTTAAAGTTGATGGTGATATTCTTGAACCTGTGACGATTGACAATGTGCAGGCGCCGCTGGAGAATCTGGTTTTGGAACTGACCTGCGCCGAAAAACCCAGGCTCGCCGGTACGGTTGTGGATGTGACGAGCAAGAAGCCTTTGCCGAAATATGAAGTTCGTGTACGAAAACTGGAAACTTTGCGAGGCCCTCATTATACACAATCAGACCAATGGTTTACTTTTGAAGGTAAAGATGGAACATTCGAGATAGAGGTAGTTGGGCCGGGAATCTATGAAGTACAGGCTAAGGCTGAAGGGTATGCGCCTGCATGGAGCCAAAAAATAAATACAGATCAAAACTCGGCGGTTTCGATTAATTTATCGGCTGGTGGGGGCAGTATCAAGGGACGAGTATTAAATGAGGACAGCAAACCGATAGACAGTGCAACGGTCATTCCTCTTTCTAAAGCATCCGATACTTCTTATTCTACGGAGCATGAGTTTGTTTCTGAGGAAGGGGCTGTCAAGACCAATAAGGCAGGCGAATTTCTTTTAACCGAATTACCCTCTGGCCTTGAGACTCTAAAAATTATGCATCCGGATTATACCTTTGTTATCGAAGAGAATATCGAGGTTGAAGCAGGTCAGTGTACGGATAATATCAACGTTATCCTGCCGAAAGGTGGTATCATCGAGGGAGTGGTATATGATCAAAATGGTGAGCCGGAGGGTGGGGCTGTTATTTATGCTCAAAATGATATAGGTCACATTATGAAAGCTGATGACCCGAGTATTTTAGCAACGGTTGTCAGTGAACCAAACGGCTTTTATCGAATCAAAGGACTTCCGGAAGAGATATGTTATTTAATACGAAAGGATGAATGGAATATGTTCGGAGTTGTTCGTCGTACAGTTGCCCCACAATATGGTAAAACGACGCATGTTGATTTTGGCGGAACAAATATGGTCAGCGGCCAAATTATTTTTGAGGGAATACCGGTAGCGAACCAAAAGGTTATTATCTCATCCCCTTACAGTTACTATTCAGGTTCTCTAAAAGCGGTTGTCAAAACAGATTCCGAAGGACGATTCATTTTCCTGGGAATTGCCCCTGGCCATTATGGAATATTTTACGAAATGAATCGTCAAAGATCAGACTGGTTTCGACTGGCTGAATTTGAAATAGGTTTAGCAGATCATGATTTAGGCATCATTCCAAAAGAGTTTTCGATTTTGTATCTGACAATCCAGCAGCCTATAGATTCACCATGGGACATCCGCAGCGTTAACATTAAGAGTGAAACACCAGGCTCATCTATAACGATCCCCTATGAAAAAGCCATGAATCCCAATCAGCCTTATAAAGTTGGGCCGGTGACACCGGG
>CAZWME010000184.1:0-7955 GCA_964634515.1 uncultured Pirellulales bacterium
TATGAGACTGAAACTGCGCAGCATAAAGACAGGTCCTTGATTAAAACCCTACTGCCGGCGCAATACATAACAACTCCTCCTGTATAACCAAATTAAGAAACTCGTCCCTGTTTTATCAGGTATATGTCTAAACAGGTACCAGCTTTACTGAATATACTACCAATACCAATTATTCGCTTTCCAGTCAAGGAAAAACCACGTGATTAATCACAAATTTTTATATAATCAGTTTCACTTTACTACCATTGCAGTTCAATCAGGTATCAGTAAAAAAAAGGGCCTATACCGGGTAAGGATAGGCCCCGAATTTATACATCTACTTCAAGGTCGTACTTAACAGTCAAATCCCTTCTCTAAGGTGTCGGTAAAAGCAGACGAATATCATCGAAGTACACCGTACCTGCACCGCCGGCTACAGGATTGGTCCTGTTACCGAAGCCAATAGTAATCGTATTTACATTGGTAAGGTTAGTACCGAAGTCCTGCAGGCTGATTCTCAACTCGGTCCAGTCTCCTGCCTGAGCCGCATTAGCATCAGGATTATCGACTCCCGCGCTGCCGTTTAGAACAACATACATCGTCTCGACAGCATTCACCGCGTCGCCAATGTACCATATTGCCAGTGTGTCAACGCCGTTCTCAGTCCAGTCACGTGGATAATCCAGTGTTAAAGTCACCTCGGATTTACCGACGGCATTGTCATAATAAAGCGGCATCGACTGATTGCCGCTGTGAACGATAGTATCTTCGTAAAATGGAGGATCTAAATGACCAGCCTGAGAGCCGTTTGTCGGATCGCTGAATCCGTCCACCCAGACGTTATAAATCCTGTTACTGCCTTCCATACCTTCATCAATGTCGTTGTAGCTCTCCATATCGTCCACGATAAGGAAGTTGGCTGTCGTAAAGCTCCAGACGTTGCCTGTCTGTATTGTACCGCCGTCTTCGATCTCATCGACACGCCAGTAGTAGGTGGTGCCCCATTCGAGTTGTCCGGGGTCATAGCTCTCAGAGTCGAGCTGCCTGCTGCCCTTGTACTCGGGCGAGCTGGTATCGGCGTTTCTCACGGCATCTGCGTCGGTGCCGAAATAGACATCGTGCGAAGCGGTTGCTTCTCCGGCACTCCAGCTAAGGGTTGCTCTCTGGCTCACATCAACAGCATTATTGGATGGATTCGCCTGGCCTGCCTTTACAGGCAGCGACAAAGCGGCCTGCGGAATCAGCTCCTTTGGTGTACTGGGGCTCGACCAGCGAAGCTCTGCTACTGCGCCGCCGCCGTTTTCATAATACTCCATTACAAGGCTGTACGTACTACCTGCGGCTAAGTCAATCGTCCCTCTGTTCTCTATGGTCCCGTGGTCCGTCCAGTTGTTAACGAGCTGCTGGCCATCAATCCAAAGACGTATACCGTCATCGCTGTTGGTATAGAAGGTGTAAGTCTCGGTAAATGCCGCTTCCACTTCGCCCGTCCATCTGGCCGAGAAGGTATCCTCGCCGACTGCTGGATCAGGCCCACCCGGGTCGCCCCAGTTAAAGTTAATTTGAGGGTCTATTCGTGTCAGCGCAAGATTCCCAAAACTCATACCCGTGTAGTATTCCCCTCGTACGCCTCCGCCTTCAACAGCGGTCGTAAAGCTCCAGACGTTACCTTTATAAGTGGCCATGGCGTCGAACTCATCGACACGCCAGTAGTAAGTCTTATCTGGTTCAAGAGTGTCCAGAGCATAGCTTGTGACTCCCTGGGGAAGTCCGCCGGCGGCATTATTCACATCGTCAAAGCTCTCACCGAAATACACGGTATGCAGTTTCCCGCCAAAGCCGGGCGTCCAGCTAAGGTCTGCATTCGGGTCAATAAACTTGGCGCCGTCTGCTGGATCGGCGTTGTAAGCTGTCTTGGGAGGAATAGTAAAGCTCCAGACAGGGCCCTTCCACGGGCTGTTCGGATCGGCTTCATTGACCTCGTCAATCCGCCAGTAGTATGTCGTGCCCGGAATAAGGCCGTCCGGCAAAGGAAATCCGGGAAAGCCTGCCACTAAGTTCGTTGTGCCCAGATTACCTGCGAACGTGCCTTCGGCGCCGTTGTTCACATCGTCGAAATTATCGCTTATATACGCATCGTGTGAGACTGCGTAATATCCTGCCTTCCACGACATACTGATCCATGTGTCTTCATGCAGAGCTCCGTCCTCCGGAACCGGACGCCGGGCGAACGGGTTACCGCCCCCGCCTAATCCTATAACTTCGTTTACCCAGTTGACGATAAACTCGGCACAGGTCAAACCTCTGTCGTCCAACCAGCCGGGAGGGCCACTACCAGCAGATTGGTTTATAAAAGCGACGTAACCGTCGGTCTCTGTGTTGTGAATAACAAGAGGATCAGCCTGGGCTTCTCCTGGGTCATCTGTGCCGCCCGTAGTCGCGAATGTCGCGGCAACTTCCCAGGGGGCTGCAACAGCACTGATGGCAATTGGTCTATAAGTTATGACGGTGGTGTCACCGAGACTGGGTAGATATTCGGCACCTGTCGGTGTCACCGTCAACGAAGTATTATCAGCGGATACTATAATGCCGGAAGAAAGGTCAAGGATGTTCGCGGCGCCAGCCGTGCCGTTCTCAGTTTGTCTGGCTCCACCTGCATACGAAACGTATCCGAACCAGTCGCCGACATTGATAATCATGTTTCCGCCATCGAGCCACTCTTCAATAAGCGAGCCATCCGGCTCAAGGTTTGGGAATGGATAGAGGACACTCGGCATGCACCCGTTAAGCCAGATAATGTCCATTTTGCCGTCATCCGTTCTCTCTTCTACCCATGCACCAAATTCATCATACTGGTCGTCGTCGAACTGTGAGACATCCATGAACAGAACTCCGGTTTCGGCAATTATTGTCTCAACGTCGGCGTTCATCGAATCAACATCATACCAGCCATCGACGTTAGGCGCCCCGACGTAAAACGCTATGTCAGAAGCCATAGCCGTCGTGCAAAATGCAAATGCGACTACAAATACCATAATAAGAATTTTCATTTTTTCAGACATAATAGTCCTCCTTAAGAAAAATTAAAAAATACCATGATTTGGCCACACACCAAATCCAAATATCTCGGATTTATTATTATAATATGATTTGTTAATCGGTAAGAAGTATGAGACTGAAACTGCGCAGCATAAAGACAGGTCCTTGATTAAAACCCTACTGCTGGCGCAGTACATAATAACTCCTCCTGTAACCAAATTAAGAAACTCGTTCCTGTTTTATCAGTTATATGTCTAAACAGACACCGCCTTCACTTATACTATCTATACCAGATTATCCACCTTCTCGTCAAGGAAAATCTCACGTTTTTGGTATATTTAGTCGTGAATGTTGCTTATTGATGCTTATTGCAGGGCTGAATCTTTTTCTATCACCTTTTTTTCCTGGGCTTTTTTGAAATCAGCTAATTTGTCGCCAAGCTCAACGTCGGCCAATGCCAGTATCTGCACGGCCAAAATAGCGGCGTTTTTCGCCCCGGCCTTCCCGATAGCAACAGTTGCCACGGGAATCCCGGGCGGCATTTGAAGCGTGCTCAAAAGCGCATCAAGACCGCCCAGCCCGGAACCTGAATCCAAAGGCACACCGATTACCGGCAGCGTTGTCTTTGCCGCCATTGCTCCGGCTAAATGTGCCGCCATGCCCGCCGCTGCGATAATTACTTTGACACCGTTATTAACAGCGTTTCGAGCGAATTCGGCGGCAATCTCCGGTGTTCGGTGGGCCGAGATTATCCGAACCACTGGCTCAATACCAAAATCACCAAGCTGCTCAACGCATTTCTTCATTACCTTAAGGTCACTGTCTGAACCCATTACCACCGCCACGGGTGTTGTTTTTTCAGATACCATATTGTTTTCTCTTCTTAAAAGGTTACAATATTATAGTGTTCAAATTATGAAGTAATAGTAAAGGCCAAACGTCCCGAATGCAAGTTCAAATAGCTGAGTATCGATTACGAGGTGGTTTTTTGCAGTCGGGCCTGTAGCTGATATAAAACTCGCGCATCAATAAGAGAGGTGCCGAAAATGCAAACAAGAAAGCCAATTGTTGCTGGTCAGTTTTATCCGGGTCAGAACGATTCATGTATTGACCAAATCAACGAGTGTCGCGATGCGGAAGTGCTGCCGGAAATTTTGCCTGAGACGATTGTGGCCGGTATCGTTCCACATGCCGGCTGGACATTCAGCGGGCCCCTGGCGGCCCTGGTCTTCTCGGCAATAAGGCAGCAGCACGAAAAGGTACATACCTTCGTAATATTCGGGGCCGCCCACGGTTACTTTGGCTCCTCACCCGCCGTCTATAACAGGGGAAGCTGGATAACACCCCTCGGTGAGGTTTTCATCGACGAGGAGCTGGCCGATGACGTATTGTGTGAAGCGCCGGCCGTAAGCGACCTAAACACACACAGGGCCGAACACAGTATCGAAGTGCAGGTGCCGTTTATTCAGTATCTGTTCCCTGGTGCAAAGATATTACCGGTTATAGTGCCGCCGAGAGAGCAGGCCGTGACGTTGGGTAAGTCCGTCGCGGATATTATCTCTAAAAATGAACAGAAGAAAATCGTCTGCATCGGCTCGACCGATTTGACCCATTACGGCCCGCGATACGGTTTTACACCGATGGGCGTAAATTCCGATGCTTTGAAATGGGCTGATACGGTCAATGACCAGAAGTTTATTGACCTGGCACTGAAGCTTGAGCCGCAGCGCCTGCTTGCCAGTGCCGCTGAAAACTGCAATGCCTGCGGCGGAGGCGCGGCGGCGGCGGCAATCGCCGCTGCAAAACAGCTCGGTAAAACCGAAGGTGTGCTTCTTGCCCACACCAACAGCAACGAGGTAATGCTCCGTAATATGAACACCACTAGCGCCGACAGTGTAGGCTATGCGGCTATGGTCTTTTAGCCCTTATGTGCACGGGGGCAGGCCAATAGTTATAAATCAAGCCTTGCATATTCAACACTGCTCTGGTTGTCTTCTCGTTCACCAGGGTATTATCTGAGGCAACACTTCCCATTGACCAGTGCTGTTATGATATACCCCGATTCCGCTTGCAGGTGGCAGGGCAAACCACAAGATACCTGGATCTAACTCGTAATAGAAAGGCCAATCTATATAAACCCAACCTGTGGGCATATGTGTGGACCACTCAACTGTAGCGGTATTGAGACGACGAAGTCTGACGCCGGGAACGGGATGCCATCCAGCGTGCCGCTGCCGTTGCCCTTGTGCGTGAACGTCACCGTGCCCGCCGGCGCCTCAGCCACCACCAAAGACAGTAAAGTAAGCGCAATGGCAAGTGTTTTCCACTTTCCCATGAACAACAAAATTCCACTTTGTGATTTGCTGTAAGTTTCCATTTTCACTTCTCCTTTTCAATTGGCTCCCTGCTCTCTTGCGAAAGCGGGAATGGGGCCGGTTCTTAACTCATCTACTACTCTGCGAAGTATCGCTACGTAGCACGAGTCGGCTGGGACCGTCCCAAACGAAAACCTAACGTACTTAGCTTTCGTTTCTTGACCTGGTTAATTAGCTTGAGGTGGGCAGCGAGTTGGTATTGCCAACAAATGAACTGATTGCCGTTTCATTATGTAAACTCCTGTCAGTTTGTTGGTACGATTTGCTGCTGATACGATTATATACCTCTAATTCTTGACTTGCAAGGAAAAATGGGGAAAAATACCCTACAAATCTGCTTAAATGAGTAGTTGAGAGGCAAACATAAGGACACTGGCAATAACTATGCCTTGATGTGAGTTTGTCTGCCAGAGTGCCCGTAAGGCTACTCTACAACCAGGAAAAGTATATCAGAACTATGCGAGTCTTCTGAGTCTGATTAAGGCTTTTCTGCAGGACTACTCCGAGAGGTGTTTTATCGTTCTACAATGACCTTTACTCAAGCCAAAGCGTATCTGACGCAGAGGCGCGGGATTTTGAGGCAAATTAGAAAGGAAAGAGCGGGCCGAGCGAGTTGGTTTAATGCCTTTCGGCCCGCTTTTGTAATATTGCTGGACATACTATAGTGTAACTGGCATAGGGTTTTCCCCTATAGAAGAAACAGGCCCAACCCTGATTTACATAAAATAACAATTGGTTAAGATAGACTTTTAGCTTTTTGATTAAAAAGCCCCTGCTTTGAGGAACAGAGGATAGGAAAGAATAAAACAGGGGCTTTCTTTGCGCTATTTTATATCATTCTTTGAACGTCCAGCCGGAAAATATCAGGCCTTGCATATTCAACACTTTTTTAGTTGTCTTCTCGTTCACCAAGGTATTATTCGAGGCAATACTTCCCATTCGCTTGTGCTGAAGTGATATACCCCGATTCCGCCTGCAGGTGGCAGGGCAAACCACAAGGTAGCCGGATCTAACTCGTAATAGAATGGCCAATCTACATAAACCCAACCCATGGGCATATGTATGGACCAACCACCCGTAGCAGTATCTAAACTCTGTACAAAATCAAATGAGTAGAAGTAAAGCAAGTCTTCCTCGTCTAATGAATAACCAAAATCAGGTACATCTGGAAACCATACCAATCCGGAGAGAGTAGCAGGAACCGCAGTGGTGATAGTAATATCGCCAACCTTAATCTGAACATCGGGCACATCACCCTTCCAGGCTTCCATACAAACTTCCAATTTTTCCCAGTCACCGGTGCCGTTGATCTGGTTGATAGCATCTTTCCAGTACACACATGTGTGATCGAGGATGGGACCAATCTTCGCTAACTTAGTACCTAAGATTGCCGGGAAGTTGCCTCTAACTTCGAATTCTTCACAGCCTGTGAAGCACGGGAAGTCTCCGGCGCCTTTGCCAATATCTTCACAATCCACCTGTACCAGATTCAGTTTGCGCAGGGTGCAATCCTTGATCTCTACGTAATAACCTGCATCCGTATAAACGGACGACATACAGTTGTTGTATTCCGGGAGCTGTACGAAATGACCTACATCCATATAAACGGGAAACGTGCAGAGGTCTATTGCTGTGATGGCCGGCTCCGCTGCACTAACAACGGAAAACATCAGAACGACAAATGCCGGTGCAATTATACATTTCTTTAGCATTTTCATATCCCTTAAAAAAAACGATTAGTTTTATGGGGAGCATATCACTACCAAAAAGTTGAGCATACATCTAATGTTATCACTTCTCTCCTCCAAAGATTCATAAGCATTAGCACGTGTTACGATGGATTTGTCAATTGTTGTAACGACGTGTCTTGGATGTCCTGTCACAAAAATAGTATGTCCGATTGAGACAAGTTTGTCAATAAAAAATTCCTATGAATGGTTTTTTTCAGGAACGGCGAATAAACCACGAGAATCGCATATTAGTCCGGCTCAGCATTTTCTGTAGGACTACTCTGAGAGGTGTTTAATCATTCTACGATAGCCAAACTCGTAAGAAAGAATAAAAGCCCCTGCGGGGCGGAAAGGAGAAAAACAGAGAGCCCGCAGGGGCAAGAAAATGCTATTTTATAACATTCTTTTTCTTTTGAGCATCCAGCCGGAAAATGTCACGCCTTGCATATTCAACATTGCTTTAGTTGACTTTTCTTTTACCAAGGTATTATTTGAGGCGACACTGTCCATTGGCCTGTGCGGAAATGATATACCCATAATCCGCTTTCAGGTGGCAGGGCAAATATCGATGTATCTGTAGCAGATTCGTACAAGAAAGGCCAATTTACATAAGTCCAACCCACAGGTCCTTCTTCACTCCACAGACTTGTAGCGGTATTATAATACCATACAGGCCCAAATGATAAGAAGTAAAGTAAGTCATCCTCGTCTGATGAATAACCGAAATCACCACCACTTTCCATCCATACCCATCCGGAGAAATCTATAACAGGAAAATCCGACTCAAATGCACCCATATCAACGCATACACCCTGTATTCGCGGATTGCCGT
>CAZWME010000185.1:0-7953 GCA_964634515.1 uncultured Pirellulales bacterium
CCTGTTTAATATAACATCGGTTAGCTGACCGGGATTGATCGAACGGTCATAGTTCATTTTTTCAAGGTTGTAATCCGTTGCCGCGGTAAAAAGCAGGACAGCTTTGTCAGCATTTTCGATTACCAGAGTCTCGCCCTGAGCATGGATAGTCCCTCCCTCGGTGCGGATCAGCATGCGCCCAGCAAACTTCATGTGAGCACCGCCAGGTCCAGACCCTCCGGGATTGTCGTCAAAGCCATTCGGTGCAGGGATATCAACAATCTGGCCGTCTATGTGCAAACAGTTAGCCCCCCCCGCAGTGACCTTCATATCTTTCTTGCGAGTTAGCCGAATCTTCGCACATATCATGCCGGGCTTCGAAGCACTGAGATGAACAGCTATTACGTCGTCCACAGCGGATATCAATACTTCGCGTTTCATACGAACTTCTCCGAGACGATATTTCACTGTAGCGATACCTGTTCGAAGATCGAGTTGACGGCGATAATCCTTGATTTCTGGGGCGTGGTCCATCTCGATCCACAAATCCGCCAGCGGTTCATATGAGCGGAAAGAAGTAGGCGTTTTAGTGAGCTTTGCCAATCCAAGCTTCCGGGCTTCGGATATCCTTCCTTCCAGTACAAGAGCCTGAAGCTTGCGAATGTTTTCCGAGAAGTTCTCAGGATAAACATCCGCCGGTTCACCGGCCCAGAAACTCTCCTCGTTGATCTGCAGACGTTCTTTTGGTACCGTACCGAAAACCATTGCTCCCAGCCGCCCGTTGCCCAATGGCATTGCTTGGGTCCATTTTGAAGCTGGCTCATCGTACCATAGTCGTATTCTGCCCAGCGCTGACGCCTGTTCCGCTGATAGCACCAAGACGATGCTCGCCACTTGTATCCAGACTGCTGTACGAATGTGTTTCATTAGTCTCCTTCGCCTCACCTGAGTGTAATTAAATGATCCGCTTAAGCACCGGCTCCAAGCTGATCCTGCCTACCAAAATCCATCTCAGGATATTATCATAAGGACACAACATTTCAACCGGAATTTTCCGTCCGACTCTACATACTACACTGCGCCATTATTTATCGCCGTAGTAGGCCGGTTCAGCCTTCGCCTTGATGTATATTCCCCGTCTCAGGTCCTGCAAACTTACGGCCGATTTTATCATACCAACCTTGCCTTCCATTTTGTCAAAGAAATTACATATAGCAGGGTCCCTTTGCTCGGCGAGCGTTACCTCGCTTCATAGCTCTCTCGAACCCTACCGCCACACTCTCGCCTTCGACTGATTTCCCTTTGAGAGGTTATATCGCCAGTTACTATCTTATCCGGCATAATACTTTCGACTGCTGTGGGGACCCTATACCATTGGAGTGGATCACTCTATCTTGTCGGTATGTTCCATGGGGTTGCGAATGTCCTGCTAAACACTTTGTCTTTTAAGGGCTCCGACACCGCAAGTTTGATCGTGCACGCTCTAGCGCTTTTACTAATTCTCGTTATTGGCCATCACAGGGCAATCTCTTCCCATACCCACTCAGATCTGGCGGATGTCAACTACTGAAATGCAGCCGATTATATTTCAGGGTCTTACGAGTTTTTGTGTCGCACAGCCAACTTAAATGTTCTATTGGACTGAACCGCTTACGAGTTATTTGGGTTTTTAATAAGCAAACCAATTCCGTATCATCGGTGAACAGAGGATGGATTGGGGGGAGTTTAGATCTTGCTCTTGGGATGATCGGTTGATCTATTGGTAATGATCCGCGGCTTATCAGGTGTAATCTGCGGCTAATACAGAAGACAGCTTCAGAGATTTTAGAGGCGGTCATGATAGACAAGGAATCTGAGTATAACACTGCGGGTGGAGAATCCCGTGTGGCTGTTGCTACGTAGACTTGCTAGCGGTATCTTGCAATTTCCAGATACCTTATCTACTCGGGCCGTAGCTATTCTCTTGTTTTCCTATTCTTACTCTAAGGTAATCGCAATCAAAAAAGGGGCGGAGTTCATCATGGCCGACTGGTAATCAATATGATCTATTTCTATACTTGGTAATGGATTCACCCATGTCGTCTTGCACACACCGATGGGAGGTCCATCCGGTGCAGAGTGGTTTTTCCCTCTCCACACAACATTTAGTTTAGAATCTGATGTGACGTCTTCATTCATCCACCAATCTTGTACATCAACGCCATAAACGATGGGGACAGAACGGCTTTCCCCATTTTGGTAGTGTATGACAAAGGCACCAATAGAGGCTCCCTTTGGCGACGGCCAACCACAACAATGCAGAAAATGGATCTTCTGCCCTTTCTGCTTCACGGTGATGTTGGCTACCTCTTCAGGAAATTGTACACTAAGCTCTTGTTCGGCCTGCCGTCCGGACAATTGGACAATCCCCCGGATATCAAAGGATGTACCACCAAGTGTTTCTATACCTTTGGGTAGGTCTTTCAAGGTGTTGTTCGACATACCGCCTTTATGCCACGTCTCGTTCAAACCCGCGTTGTAGTATTTGGAAAGATCGACCATGCGCTTGTCCGTTCCAGTTGCCCGAGCTGGAATCTTCTTACTGGGCTTTGCCGGCACCTTGGGTTTGGGTTGGGGGATGAAGGCCCACTGCGGATTGCGCACGATCACTTCATCAAAGGCTGTGACATCTCCATCACGCTGTGTCATAATTTGACGTTGGAGTTGTGCCTGTCGCTCCTGGGTGGCGAGATAGTTCTCGAAAAGGGCGTTGCCAACCGTTCGCGTAAGAGTTGTAAGTGCTGCCGTGCTCTGCAGCATAGCAAACTGACAGGATTCATCGCTGACCTTGGTATATACCAAACTGCCCCCTACGCTATCGGCCTGGGCCGCGTAATCCTCGAAAAGCTTCTCTACCAAGGGTATGACCTTGGGCCGCGGAAGCATCAAAGGCATATTACCCGCTGGTAATAGGGCGTAAATCTGCTTGGTCTCGGGATGAATGTTCACACTGCCAATGATCATGGGCATCTTCATACCACGAATCTTGTATTTTGCGTTCTCCAGATCGCTGCTGCTGTCAACAGCGGCCTGCGCTTTTTGTAAGTATTTATGGGCATCCGCATGCAAACGTGATTCCATGGCACCGACCCAGCCCACCCATTGCGGCAGATCCTGGAGTACACGCAGGACGGAAACATAATTGGCCCCTTCGGGCACCCGGTCCAACAGGTCTATTACTCCCGGGGCGATCCGACGGGATTGATTGGCTTCTAATCCAGCCAACCACGATGAAGCTTGGGCGCCTCGATGATAAACCAGGTAATCGCCCACACGTCGGGCATTCACTACCTTGCGGTTCACCAATGCATGCTGATCGTAACCAAATATGCCGCTGCGCGAAGTCCAGACACTCTCCCGGGTATAGCGGGTGACGCCTCCATCCAGTGGTGACATTTGAAACCGATTTTGATGTAGACACCAGGGTTTCTGTTTCTGGAAGGTATTGGCAAAACCCTGGCCCAGCTCACGATTCTTATTCAATGCCTCCGTTTCTTCCCGAAAACAGGCCTCCAGGAAATCTCGTCCTTGATCAGGAGTAATCTTAACCGAGCGATAAACAGGTAGTTCGAGCGATACAAAATAGTCCTCCAGACTGGCCGCATCCTCAAGCGAGGGTGCAGGATGGAGGGGGGCCCGAGTGCTTATGATCCAAGGCATTCGGCTCTCCACCTTTGGCACCGGCCTGAGCTCATCTAACATCTCAACGAAACGGACCAAACCGGGCCAGGCAAGCTTCTTCTTTTCACACTGCTTTTGAACACGTTTGGCCCAGGCCAAGAGGATCGGCGATGCCTTTGGTTGAATTTTCTTCCCAGATACCGTAAAGGATTGATAATCCGATCCCAGCCAGGCCAAAGCTCGTTTCACCTGATCCATCGGAACGGACTTGGTGCAGGTTTCCGCCTTGAAGCGGCTGGAGTGCAGGCTGGCATTAAACTCCACAAAGCCATCCTGAAGATTGGCGGCCATAGTGAATCCCTCGAAGGCCAGCATTCGGCCGGAAATAAAATCAATCAGTTGCTCCAGGGTCGCGATGACCATGCACTCGGCATAATCTACCAATTGCTCCAAGTCACGCACACCCAGTTGCATGCGCATCTGCATTTCGATTTGCTGCTTTGCCTCCTGCGGTATTCGTTCAAGAAGGGCCGCACGCTGTTGGGGAATCATCATTTTGGCTATCATGCTAACCCCCTGTAACTGCAGTGCAAGAGGTTTGGCCATGGCAGGATTCAGAACCATACGCATCTGCTTTGTTTCTGTTGCCGGCAGGGCGCGACTCATAAAGGGATCCTGACCGAAGCGCTGCGCTGTAGGGGTAAGATACAGGGCCTGCACCAGAGAACGATCGCCGCAAAGGTACAGAGTATCACTGGATGAAACGAGGTATAACTCAGGCAGGAATTTGATTCGCTTTGAAACCACACGTATCGCCCTTTGGCCGCTGATACTCACCTCCTCAATATCTGACGGTTGCAGAGCAGCATTGAGCAAGGGGATCAGGGGCTCACGGTTGCGCGTGGGCAGACTCAATATAAACATACGTCGCGGATCGCCCAGATAGAGTGTTAAGCCTATGGTTCCGCGCGCATTGATGCCCGTCGACTGTTCCAGCACCTCAGGTGTCAGAGGCTGTTGCAAGGTTTGCATTCCCAATAATGTCAGCAGGGGATGTTCGGTTTGCAGAAGTTGCTGGACGTCGGGTGGTGCAGCTTTATCCGGTATGCCCGCAACCAGAATCTCTTCAACACCCTCCAGAACACTCAATATATCATGGAATTGCAGGTGAATCAGGGCTCCAGGACCGGGCAGTACTTCGCGTGCATCTCCTGCAGGCAACCCGTGGTCAGCGAGTTGCTCGGCGCTAAGCCCATTTGCCTTTACGGTACCGCTGTGCCCCAGCGTTAACAAACAAACCAATGCTATTAAGAGTAGTTTCGCTTTCATTTTGGCAGATCTCCTGTGTAATTAATGGTTCGTATTAGCAGTATAACCAACCGATAAGTCGTTTCGGCCCCAGAGAATCACCTCATTATTCTACTGGCTGGGCCCTCTATTTCCACTATCAGAGGGGATCATAACACACCGGGTGGCATGGTTCCACGGAAATTGTATGGATTCTCTTCCCAAGATAAATTATCCTCCTTATTTGGGATTTCCCATATACACTTAACTGAATCACTCCTACAGACTTCAAGTCCGATAATACCAAAGTTCCATCCCAGTTTCAACAATATTCCGGAAGTTTGTTGAAAAAAAACACTAAAAAGTAAAGCACTTAGGTCAAAGATCCGTTTTTTTCCTACTATTTTTGTACAAGTTGACCGTTGCACCCATTGGGGTACATCACAGTGTGGTTTTGGAATTGAATGTTCCCAGCTATCGGGCCGAGCAGGATAGAAAAAGAAAAAATAGGGGCAAATAGAGTTCAAAATTTTGCCCCTTATAGAGGGCATCCCAGAAGGAATTATTAGATAGACGTAGGATTATGAAAGGACGGTAAAATAATTGTCATTAGAGGGTATATAAATGACGTTGGACACATTTTCCATCATGATGTAATTCCTGAATGTGTGTCAAAGATGCCAATGACACCGCAAAGCTGATAACAAAAGCTCCCTTCAGTGATTTCTTAGTTTTCTCCGATTTTGCTAATCCCCAGCATTTTTGCCATCCACTCATCTTTGAGCTTGCTATGTTCCCGCCAGACACCATGCCCCGTAAACGGGTAAACTCGATATTCTTTTTTTGATTTTACTGCATTGTAGGGAGCGAATGAGGTACGTGGCGGACAGACATCATCCTGCAATCCAACTGACATTAGCACCGGGCATGTAATCCACTCGGCCATATTCAACGTATCAAAATAACTCAAGAGACGATTGATGCCGGCAAACGTCAGATTGGGATACTCTTTAATTAATTTCGGATAATTGTCATGGGCCCATTGCGCGGTTTCGAGATAACCTACCCAGTCGCCCAGCCACGGGATATCAGGCGCACAGAAAATAATTCTGTTATCTAATGCGGCCGTAGCAAAAGACAGACCGCCGCCCTGGCTGCCGCCTTCGACGCCAATTCGAGAAGAATCAATTTCTGGCCGGGATACGAGAAAATCAACGGCTCGCAGACAATCCAGATAGGCACCGGCATAGATGTACTTTTCGGGATGTTCCGGATCAAAACCGATGAACATATACTCCTCGCCTTTCGGATCAACATCGTCTTTGCTGTTACCGTGTCCGCGTGGATTCAATGCAAACGTAGCAACATTTGTTCTGTTCACATACGGCCACATGGTTGACGTATATCCAGGCACACTAAGGATGGCCGGATGAGGGCCCGGTTTCTTCGGTACCGTGTACCAACCCCGGACTTTAACATTTCCATAGCTTTGCATTTCAACGAGATACACATCAACTTTATCAGTTGATCTATCGTTCTTAGTGATCTTAAATTCCGGGGCAACGCCGGCCAGTTCCTGTTTTCGTTTTTTCCAGAATTCTCCAAAATCAGCTCCACGTGTTAAGGGACTCACGATTTTTTCAGGCTCATAGCCCAAAATTATTGTTTTTTTCAAGTTGTCGTTCAGCGTGCAAACCACATGATAAAATCCCGGCCGGGGCCGAGCAAATTCGATTGTCCTGGAAACCTCACCCTTACCATCGATATGTATAGTCTTTTTAATACTTTCCAGCACGCGCATCGAGTCAACTCTGTCATTCACGAGTTCAAACATCGCATCCAGCTCATAATCCGTATATGAATGGTTTTTAATGTTTATAGTGACACTCGGCGAATCATCAGAGAGATAAATGCCGTTTGAATTCTCGAATTTAAACTTAATACCGATCAAATCCTCAAACTGTGGCAGTCTAAGGGTGTATGGGCCTTGATAAAGCCCGCCATCGTTATGATCATCATAGACACGCACTGCAATTACATTGGCTTCTCCCCAGCGAGCCAGCCTCGTTGGAATCCGGTAAAAGCGTCGAGTGTAATAGGCCGTTTTATAATCCGGCGGCACCGCACCGGTGGCCCCAACGCGCTCTCCATTAAAATAAGTAACGTCGGCGTCATCAATCGAACCCAGCGACAGTTTCAGAAGACCGTTTTCATCCTGCTCTTGCCAATGCTCCGGTACGGTAAACTCAAGCCGATACCACGCATACCCATCATAATTTACATATCCGGCCTTTTCCCACGGCTTACCCACCACAATAGCCTGCCATTTGCTGTCGTCAAAATCGAGAGCGGCCCACGCTTGATTATCACCGGTTTGCATTACCCAGCCTTTGTCAAGCCGTATTGAATTCCGTCCTGTCTTTGGAGACTGTCGCTTAATCCAGTTCGCCAATAAGCCTAACCACTGAGACGTACCGTCACCAGGCCTGCCCGGACCGAATCCATGCCCGCCCTTGGCAAAATAATGCTCCTCGACATCTTGTCCCGCCGCGGTAAGGGCTTTTGCTAAAAGCAAAGATTCTTCAATGGGCACAACCTCGTCGTCATAAGCATGTAGTAGAAAAGCAGGAGGTGTCAGCTTTGTAACGTTGTCCACCAATTCGTATTGCTTTTTCTCTTTGTTTGTCATCTTTCGGTGAAACAGGCTCTTCTCCAACCATTTTTGGTTCTCAGCCCCTAACGTGGTCACCGGATAAATCAACCCCGAAAAATCCGGATTTTCATTTTGCTTTTCTGATCTCAATACGCTTACAGCGGTGGCCAGATGCCCCCCCGCGGAAAATCCCATAATTCCGACTTGCCCCGGATCAATGCCGTAATCGCCGG
This sequence comes from uncultured Pirellulales bacterium, assembly GCA_964634515.1. Lineage (GTDB taxonomy): Bacteria > Planctomycetota > Phycisphaerae > Sedimentisphaerales > Anaerobacaceae > NIOZ-UU13. Next base: position 7,813 of record CAZWME010000185.1, read on the forward strand.
CCATTGATCTCAAAAGGCTAACTGCTCTGCGAGCATCTGTAATAGGCAGTAGATGGGGCTTATCAGATGACTCCTTCATCGGCAGTCGATATTTCAGCACCGCCGCAACAATACCCTCAGATGACAGATATTCGGCAATGA
>CAZWME010000186.1:0-7946 GCA_964634515.1 uncultured Pirellulales bacterium
GATGAGCTGAGAGGTTCACGTCCGGTTCTCGGAGGGGCCGAGGGTGAAATTCCCTCGGTTTACTTGTCACTGAAAATCAGGGTGTTTTCCGGCTCCTGAAAAAGGTGACATTTCGAAGAATTCTGGCATTTTGCAACTAGCAAAAACGAGGCCATATTTCGGGGGGGATTAGTGCAGTACTTGAAGCTTGTATCACCCCAATTGGCTCTGTTATAATCATTGTAGTCAAGCATTCTACCCAAAACATGTAATGAGAAAACTACTGTTTTATAAATTTAGCCTGATTGACCTTGTCCACATTTACGACACGGCACAGATCCAATAGAAAATCGAGACACAAGCACAACATAAATGTGGCTTAAGAAAATGAAAAAAGAGCCGAAATCACAAGATTTGAAAGAGGTCTTAAAAAAATTCGAGTCAGGAGAAGACTTTCACAAATTTAGGAATACAGCAATTTATCATTCTGTTAAGCACAACTATGACTTGCATTTGCAAAAATCAGAAAAGCAATCTTCTCCAAAAGTATCTTAGATGAAGCAGTGTAGGACTGATCCAGAAATGAGATTCCCTTAAAGAACATATGCCTAATGTCAATAATTAAAGATCAGATGGATGATTTTTTATCAACGAGCTTACTTTTGCTTTGAATATCTTCTAAGGTAATACTGGTGCATAATCCAGGCTTCAAATCTATTGATTTCTTTGGCACCTCCAAGAAATTCGGCTTCAATTAGTGACTTGCAGGCCTTCTCCAGAACCTGGCAGCAGAGTATGGCCTCTTCTATGTCACGTCCAATGCAAATAGCACCATGGTTGGCAAGCAAAACTGCATTACTACCTTTTAGCGCTTTAATCGTCTTGCGTACCAGTTTTTTAGTACCCGGGAGGGCATAGTCTGCAACTCGCACACGTGGGCCGACAATCTGGGCAAAGTCGTCCAGAATCGGGGGCACTTCACGGCGTGCCGCTGCTACTGTTGATGAATGCGAAGCGTGGTTGTGGACAATAGCATGAATACCTTTGCGGGTATTATAAATTTCAAGGTGAAGGTTTCTCTCACGGGATGGTTTTCCCCCAATATACGAACTATCTTTAAGATTGACCTCAACAATTTCTTGTGCAGTCATAGTTTCATATTCGACGCCACTCGGTGTAATCAGCATCAAATCATCACTTACCTTAATGCTAACATTGCCCCAGGTTCCTGCTACCAGTCCCAGATTGAGCAGCTTGCGTCCGGCATCACAGACCTGTTGTTTTTTTACAATAAGACCCATATTACTTAGCTTATATTAGTCCTGTCAACATTCCGGAATACACGTTCGAAGCGTACGAGAGCATCGTCAATGACTTCATCTGTATCAGCAGCACTGGTGTAAAGACGGCTTCCTGCCAGTGTTACTATCCCTCCAGACATGAAGAATGCACCATATTCTTCCATCTTCTTTTTTCTGATCTTAGCTTGATTAATGGCGGCTCGAATTTTCCAGGGCCTGGACAAGTCGATATTAACAAACATCGCGCCAACTGTTTCCAGATGGCAAATGGATCCCTGATTATAAACAACAAAAGGCAAGTTGTAACCGTCGATAAGTTTTTGCAAACCCTGCGTCAGACGGTCACCCGCCGCCCAGGCCTTTTCACAGGCACCGGTACGTTCGATTTCCTTAATGGTGAAGTACCCTGCAGCAGCGCTAAGCGGATTTGCGGCGAGAGTCCCACCGCAGTAAATTTTCTTCTGGCCACTCTGTAAGCCGGCAGCCATACGGCTGATGCATTCTTTACTTCCGCCGAGACCGCCGGCAGACGGATAACCGCCGGCGACTACTTTACCAAAAACTGTCATATCCGGCCTTACATTGAAATACCCCTGGGCACCGCCAAGGCCGATACGGAAACCTGTAACAACTTCATCAAAAATCAACAGGGCGCCGTGTTTTTCGCAGAGCTTTCTAACACCGGCATTGTATTCCTTGTTCACGGGTCTTGTTCCGCTTTCCGGACCAAAGGGTTCAAGAATCACAGCCGCCGTACCACCGAAGAATCTACACCTGCGTAATACCCGTTCAAGTGACACCAGATCATTAGGCTGAGCCTCACAGGTGTATTTGACACAAGCCCTGGGAATGCCATGGGCCTCAAAACGTTTAGTATTCGGGATTTTGGTGCTGTAAACCATCTGATCGGACCAGCCATGATAAGCTCCGCCGATCTTGATGATGTTTTTCTTTCCTGTAACTAAGCGGGCTACACGGATTGCCGCCATGACAGCTTCGGTTCCGCTGTTAATCATACGGAACATTTCCACTGATGGCATGTGCTTATGAATCTCTTTCGCAAGTTTGAGCTCATATTCATGAAAAAGGCCCGTAACCGGACCACAGTGATCAAGTAATTCAATCACCTGTTTGCGAACTTCCGGGGGATTACTTCCGAGGACAGTGGCCCCTCCGGCCTGGATAAAATCTACATAACGATTGCCGTCTATATCATATAGATAGGCGTCTTCAGCCTTTTCGAAGACCAGCGGGAACGGATAGTTGAAAGCAAGGTTATGCTGAACACCACCGGGAATATAATTCTGTGCCTCGGTGACTATTTCCTTCGATTTTGTGCACTTGGTATTGAAATAGTCCAAACAATTTTTCATCGCATCGTTTTTGATGGCGATTGGCGGCAAGCTTAACATTCTATCAAGCTTATCATAGATTGGCTTCGGATCCTGATGTTTCTCTATGGAGCAAGACATAATGTTCTGGTTTTGCCTTTCTTATTGTCTCAAAGTCGCTCACTTCAATAGAAATCGTAATATCTTATAACCCAGATCATCCACCGGAGGAAATCTCTTGGGTATATCAAAAAGCATAGTCTGGCGAAAAACACTCTTGGGATTAGAGAACGTATCGAACCCGGCTTTTCCATGATACCTTCCAAATCCACTATCGCCGACTCCTCCGAACGGCAGATTCGGAGCGCTTAATTGAACGATTGTATCGTTTATGCAAACAGCACCGGATGACGTATCCGAAATAATTTTTTGCTGAAATCTTTTGTCTCGGGAAAAGATGTACAATACCAGTGGCTTCGGTTTTCTGTTAATAAAGTCAATGGCTTGGGACAAATTATTGAATTCAAGTACCGGCAAAATAGGCCCAAAGATTTCCTCATTCATAAGACTTGCATTTTTCGGGACATCCTCAAGCACACTCGGGGAAATATAAAGTTCTTCACGGTTCGTCTCTCCACCAAGAACCACCTTTCCGTCCTTCAAGAGTTTGCTCAGACGGTCAAAGTGTCGTTCGTTTATAATCCTCCCGAAGTCTTTACTGTCACAAGGCCTTTCACCATAAAACTTTTCGATCCATTTTTTCATTTCTCTGATTAGCTTTTCTTTAACGTTCTTTTGGACAAGCAGGAAGTCAGGCGCCACACAAGTTTGTCCAGCGTTTAAGAACTTGCCCCACGTGATTCTCTTGGCCGCTCTTTCCAGATTACAGTTCTCGTCAACAACACAAGGACTTTTTCCTCCCAGTTCAAGCGTCACCGGAGTAGCATGTTGTGAGGCGGCTTTCATGACGATCTTGCCTATAGCCTCACCACCTGTGTAGAAGATACGATCAAATTTGTGTTCGAGCAGCTTTTGTGAAGCATCTGGGCCACCACAGACAACAGAAACATATCTTTCATCAAAATTCTCATTAATCATTTTTGTAATGATAGATTCTGTGTTTTTAGAGATTTCCGAAGGTTTCAGAATCACACAGTTGCCGGCCGCCAGTGAAGATATAAGAGGCGAGATCGCAAGCTTGAAAGGATAGTTCCACGGGGAAATAACAAGAGATATTCCAAGCGGTTCAGGAACAATCCAACCTCTGGACAAGGGAAAGAGTTTTGAACCTCCGACTCTTCGCGGCCGCATCCATTTTTTCAAATGTCTAAGAACAAAGATAATTTCAGTCATGCACTGTCCAACCTCAGTAGTGTATGCTTCGAACCTAGACTTTTTCAGGTCTCTGTATAATGCTTCGAGGATATCTTGTTCATAAGCAAGAATTGCTTTGCGTAAAGTTTTCAGCATCCTTATACGATAAGTGATAGACTTCGATTCTCCGGTCGCGAAGAATTCTTGCTGTTTCTGGATACTATTTTCCATAACACACATATTCAATCAGTCAGATTCAGTTCACTTGTATTAGTTACGGTATTTCATCTCACACCTTATACAATAAGTCTATATAACGTTCCAGCAGATCCTCTACAACACTGCGAACAGGCATTGTGGCGGCCATACCGTATATCGGTGCCATTCCTCCTTCTGCCTGTGGATTGTTTTTTACATATTCGACCGCATCTTGTAGATCACCTATGAATCTTTCGGCCACATCAGGTTGTGTATGTCTCAGTGTCACACACAGATGAAGACATGCAGGTTTGTGAAGCCCATTGAGACTCCAGCCCTTGGAAGTCATATAATCCATCACTCTGTATATATCCAGCGTTTCAGAACCGAATGCGATGACCCAGAGAGGCTCACCCAAGACTTGCAGATCAGGTATCTTCTCAATTCCATCCTTTATTACTGAAGCGGTCTCCATAATCTTTTGCGTTGCCTGCATATATCCTTGCTGCCCTATGGCAATCATGGATGCCCAGCATGCAGCGCTCAATGCACCAGGCCTGCTACCTGCAAAAGTCGGTGAAAAATACAAACCGCCCGACCAATCCACCGCCTTGAAGTATTGATAATGACGAAGCTCAGAGCCTCTATACAGAATCACCGAAGTTCCTTTCGGTGCGTACCCATATTTGTGTGTATCGGCCGAGATGGTTGTCACGCCCGGAAGCGTAAAATCAAATGCTGGAACATCACAGCCGAGCTTTCTTGCCCAAGGCAAAACAAATCCGCCAAGACAGGCATCCGTGTGAAAACCGATTCCCTCTTGCCTGGCCAGTTCAGACAATTGCTCGATGGGATCAATCGTACCGTGGGGGAAAGAAGGTGCTGAACCGACAATTACAATCGTATTATTTGTGATTGCCTTTTCCGTTTTTACGACGTCCGCCCTGAAACTTCGATCCACCGGGATGCGGACAATTTTGATATTAAAATATTGGGCGGCTTTATCAAAGGCCACATGCACTGTGGAAGGAACAATCATTTCCGGCCTTTTAATACCTTTTGCTTCTCGTGCCCTGTCTCGATAGGCTTTCATGACAAGAAGAATACTCTCAGTACCTCCCGATGTAACGACCCCACATATTTTCTCGTCTGCTTTAGCGTCGTCTGATACGCTTTTGGCTCCCAGCATGTCCTTGGTCATGGCAACAATTTCGGCCTCATATTTTATGCCGCTTGGCCAGACATCCAGATGCAATGGATTGCTCTGGGAGTTGATTGCATAAATCTTGTTGATAAAGCTTATGTGTTCATCGTCACCGTTATATACTGCACCTGAAACAAATCCTTTCTTCCATTTGGATGTTTCCGCGTCTGAAATCTGCTCCATTTCCTTGATAATTTCATCTCTGTCACGTCCCTTCTCAGGAATGCTCGAATACACCATATATTAGTCCTTGTAGGGCCTGATGGTTGTTTCCATCTCCGTAAGAATCTTTTCATATTCTCCTTCCATCTTTTTTCTGACATGAGGGGTGGCACGTAGAAATTTAAACAGCTTCCATACAATCTTCGATGATATCCATTCAAGGTACTTTCTCATGTTTTTTTCTGACCTCCAAATACCGAATTCCTGTTATAAAAAACAGCGATATTGGTTTCAACGAGAGTCTTTTTATATAAGTATTATTATCACACCCTATTTAGCTTCTCATATACTGATTTGTTGCTCGTATAAACTTCTTTGAATATTGCAAATAACTCGTCATATATCTTGCGATTTTCTGGGGACGGCTTAAAGGTCCTTGCTATCTCGACACATTCTGGGATATCACTGAACTCAATATACCCCAGGGCAATTGACGCCAAAAAGGCAGCACCTCGTAGATTTGTTTGTACGGAGCCTTTAACCTGTCTTATCGTTCGGTCCAAAACATCTGCGTAGATTTGACACCATACATTTGACTTAGCTCCGCCCCCGACCATACGGATATCGTCTAAACGTCTCTTGGTGAAACGTTCCACACGCTGTAACAGCCAGCGAGAATTGTATGCCACGCCTTCATAAACCGAACGAATCAAATCCTCTCGAGTAGTTCTCAGCGACTGGTTGAAAAAGCATGCTCTTACAAAAGAATCTTCAACAGGGGGTACGTTCTCCATATAGCCAGGGTGTGAAGATAACCTTGTTGCTCCCGGCGGGAACCTTCTCTGCTATCTTGTCAAGAACAGCCCATGCATTAGTCTGCTGTGTATTTTTGGACTGTTCACCTGGGCAGTATATATTGTTCTTCAAAAAAAGTCAGACATGCTCCAGCAGTTTCCTGCTCGTTGGCTACAAAATACCTCATCGGGATGGTGGAAGGCAGAACTGCAATGTTGCTGAATATATCTGTCTTCTTGAATGGAACATGACACGTTAGCCACGATGATGTTCCAAGATAAAGGTGTGCCTCAAAATCACGAACCGTCCCGGAACCAACGGCTGCCGATTGGACATCCGGTGTACCAACAATGACACGAACATCCTTGTTCAAGCCAAGCTCTTCGGCCGTCTCCCTTCTAATCGGGCCCAGAACATCAATAGCGCGTCTCAATTCGGGCAATTTGGCCCGATTGATCGTTGAGATATCAACCAGTTTTCGATTGTAATCAACATTTGATATCTTTCGATTGTCGGTCAGCCAATGCAGTGCTATGGAGTCAAAAGAAGCCGCAAAAAGACCAGTAAATCTCAAGTTTATGTAGTCCTTTGGCTCCAGGAATTTGTATGTCTTGCTATAAATCTCTGGGTGCGCATTTTTTATGTAGAGTATGTGGGAGATAGGATCTTTTCCTGAATGGCATGGCGCACCGCCCGTCAATCTGAGCCATCTCAATAGTTTTGGGAGCCCATAACCCTTTATTTTAATCCACCCATCTGTAATATCGTTGATATATCTGCATCCGCGAGAATCCATCCATATCATGGCATTCATCAGAGGACGTCCGTCCCTGCCAACCGCGACCGTCCCGGACCATTGGCCGGTACATGAAACTGCTATGATGTCGTCGACAGAAACCAATTTCTTGGCCAGCAGCCTCTTGCATGTCTTTTCTATAGCACACCACCACTGGTCTGGATCTTGCTCGGCTCCACCATGTGCAAGAAGAAAAAGCCGGTTTTTCTCCGATTCCATATCGACTACTTCCCCACGAACGGAAACCAGTGCCGACTTGGTAGTTGATGTCCCTATATCTATGGCGAGCACGTATTTTTCTTTTTGTGTTGACATTCAAATATCCAGTAAGGCGGTATAGATTTTTATTCTACAGATGGCATGATTATAAGTCTTGGACACTATCAAAGCAAGGTATCTTCAGCCGACGGTTCAAACAGCACATATGCGAACACTCTACTACGAACTCTCTAATTCTAATCCTTAGCATGGACCACAACCTTAGCAAAAAGACTCAACGAAAGCTATCACCTTCAGCCACAGGCTCCACCATATATGATATCCGCATTTCCCGATGGTTATACTTACAAGTTAAAGGCATACTATCCCTAAAAGAAGTTACATGATTGATAAATTTTATTTCTCGCCGTCTACTTAATCCGATATTACACTAAAAATTCCGAAAAAATATTCACTTTTTGGCAAAAACTTAAGGTTCGGTCCTTCCATCAATCGTCAAATTTGATATTTATGGTGTCAAAATGGATAGTGTGCCAAGGTAAGCTGTTGTGAGTCAGTTGGACAATCCAGCCTGGCCAAAGGTTAGCCACCAGGCCAGAACTGAACTTGATGTATATTAAGGTAACGAGATATGCAAAGCTCAAGGA